>JAUXGF010000518.1 GCA_030622395.1 Calditrichaceae bacterium | reverse complement strand
GTAAAACTTAATTCGTAAGCGCTTAAAAATCAGTGTATATCCGTATAATCTGTGTAATCCGCGTTCTATTAAGAACCAGCGTTTTGTCAAATAAACATACTCTATAAAATCGCTGAAGTATCGGGATTTACAACTGTTCCAGTATATAAATTATTAAAATCTGACTATTGAAGCCAGAAAATATTTATATAATTGTTAAAAGCTCGGATTAATCTCTAATTGACAATTGATAATATAAAATGAGTTTAAAAATCAAACACCTTCCATCTTATTGTTTTTCCGTGTGTTGGATTCTTTTCCCGAAAGGGATCCCTTTTCCGAAGGAACGCCTGTGGCGCGGGAGCGGATCCCCGCTTTTTTGAAAATGAATAATTCAGGATAAAATCATTATAATTCTAATCGAAAAAGATGCGGCAGGCGTAGTTTAATATTTCCTTTTTCGGCATAAAGAGAGGCGATTGGCGATCCTTCCCATTCCAGCGCATGGTATCCATCGCTTACCCCGTTAAGTTTGACGCCGGCGCCGCTAAACAAAGCTTTCATTTGCAGGGCGTCTAATTCAATTCGGTTCTTTGTAATCAAGTTTCCTAAAAATTGCACGCTTTGATTCGTAAGCTTCCAGCCGCTTATTCTTTTTTCCGCAAGCGGGATGCCGGCATGGACAAAACCATCTGCGGGCAGGTTTTCAATATCGCTGTGGAGCAGTAAAATTCGACCCTTTTTTTGTACATACCGGTAATTTTTCCAGATTGTCTGCGGTATGCCCCATTGCTCGGAAATATTTTCCAGGTCTTCGACTATCATCTGGTCATTAAATTGCAGCGTTGAATTAAAGACCATCTGTTTACGCATATTATGTATTTTATGATCCGCCGTTTTTAGCAGCTTGATGATAAAAAATCCCTCTATATTGTGTATATGAGGCATAACACGAATAGCTCTGGTCATATCGGGATGAAAAACCTTTCCCTCATAAGAGGTTAATCCTTTAGAAAAACTAGCGGATTCAAATTGTTTTATTTCCAATATTTTTAAAGGATAAGTATCAATCATTGACTGGACAAGCAGCTCATTTTCTTCCGGAGCTATCGAGCAGGTTGAATATACTATTTCTCCTCCGGTTTTTAGAGCTTTAAATGCGGAAATAAATAAGCGTTTTTGCAGATCGGATAATTTTTTAAGCTTGGCATAACTCCACCAGCGGCTGACTTCCGATCTGTCTGCCAGCGTACCCAAAGCCGTACAGGGAGCGTCGAGCAAAACCTTATCAAAATAATTAGGGAATAGATTCCCAAACTGTTCGCCAGGCAGGTGTAAAATAACCTGATTGATCAATCCCGCTTTTTGAACGTTTGAATTTAACGACCGCAGTCTTTTTTTGGAAATGTCATTTAGAATAAGAAACCCGCTGTTTTCCATCATAGCCGCAATTTGAGTTGCTTTTGTACCGGGCGCGGCTGCCAGATCCAATATTTTTTGCCCGGGTTTAGGATCAAGGGCTATCGGCGGAAGTTGCGACGCTGTGCTTTGATATTGTAATCTGCCCAGAAAAAAATCTAAAGTATGGCTTAAAGGGATAAAATCATTCTCAATGATAAAGCCGTTTTTACTAAATGCTATCTTATGAAAAGCAACGCCCCAGTAATTGCAACAGGTTAGTTTTTAATGTGTTCAATCTAATAGCGGTTGGTTCAGGTTTAGCGGAAAGAAAGACGGTTAAATCATGCTTTAAAAATTTAGTGAGATAGATTTCTAAATCGCTGTTATTCATATTATAACTATTCGTGTTACTTACAATATTTTATTATTAAAAAAGCAGTGGGTAGATAGAAGATAAAAATGGGTCTATGTCGAATAGTGATAGGTAATTATTCGTTATATACAAAATAATATTCAAAACGCTGTATTTAAGATTTCTCACTCCGTTCCTGCCCGCCGGCAGGCGCGGCGAAATG
>JAUXGF010000182.1 GCA_030622395.1 Calditrichaceae bacterium | reverse complement strand
TCGGGATGCCCCGAATGCGGGATTTCCGTTTCACTACAACAAGCAGGGGTGGGTTCTCATGCGTTGTTTAAATTTTTACCCAGATAACTGAGGCATTACCCGGATTTAAAACAACCCGACGTTGTGTTAAGGTAGGTTTAAGTGGGAAGCGGCCCCGCCACTCAGTGGTTCCTGTCCAAAAAAGTAATTGCCTTTATTGTTTATATACATTTACATCTTTTCCCACCATTGTTCATATTCAAAAGTTATAATATAATTATCAACCGGTAAAATTATTTTAATTCCTTTTGCATGCTTTTTTAATGAAAATTTTAACGAACCTGATATTGTCTGATTCTGAAAAAGCGTTGTTTTTCTAATTGTATCAAATTCCAGGCGGCTTTTTTGATTTTCTAAATGATCAATCGTATTGGTATGAGATTCTGTGTCTTGAGACATATTATCTAAAATAGATTCCCTCGTTTCATGTTCCTCTTCCCATTCCTCTTCTGTTTTATCTGATATTGTGGCTAAACTCAGTAAACAACCCGTAAAAAGACAGGCTGTATTAAGAGCCTGTTTTGTTGCATAAGCTGAATTCTCATTTGCTATTTTTTTATCAATATTATCGATTTCATTTTCAGGATTTTTCGCCATAACGGGTATACTATGAGTAGAATCTATTGATAACTTTTTATGAAGGGTATATTTATAATAGAATTGAGAAGGATCAATTAAGACTGGAATTGTGTCTAAATTTGAAATTTCAACAAAAAACTCAATTTGATTATTAATCATTTTTTCGAAACAAATTGCAATTTCCAATTTTTCATTTGATTTATAAACATATTCTTTACCGGAATCCCAGAAGCTGTCTTTAGATAACGGCTTGACTCTTAATTTGCTATAGCTGCAACTTAAAATTGAAAAGAAAATAAAGATAGAGAAAAAGGTTATCAATAATTTTTTAGTATCCGGCATTTAATTATCCTTTTTATTTGATAGTTTGATATTACAGGAAACTATATTCTGCATAAATAATGCCAACTTAATTATTGATAAAAAACTCTGTACTTTATTGATGTTATTTAAAGCATATCAAAATAAAAAGAAAATTCTGTAATCACTTTATACAGCAGTGTGTTAACTTTGTTAACATTGTTAGATGGTTGAATGGTTGAATGGTTGAATGGCTGAATGGTTAGATGGTTGAATGGATAAGTAGACAATCCCCGCCTGATGGCGCCGTCCCGATTAACAGGGTGTTGCTCTAGTGTTTTTCCTGTCATTTTGAGGTAATATTAACGATCCCGAATCGTCGGGATATTGTTATTATTGACGTTATAAGATTTCTCACTCCGTTCCTGCCTGCCGGCAGGCACGGCAGCAATCCATCACTCCAATTCTTCCAACAATCCATCAATTCATTACTTCATTAATTCAACAATTCAATTCTTCGCCAATTTTTCAAAGACCTCAAAGGTTTGGGAAAACCTTTGAGGTCGCAATCCATTACTCCAATTCTTTCCCTACTCCTTCAGCAGTTTTTTATACCAATAAATTGAAAACAGCCCTATAAGTATAATTGATATTACAGCGGCGGGAATGGCGGCGGGATATGCGTTTAATATGCCCTGCTTCAACTCGCCAAGTATCATAACAGTCCCAAAGGTAAGGGGGATTAAGGCTAAGCGGAAACGAAATACATATTGATAAAGCAAGAGGTAAACTATTCCCATAAGCAAACCTGAAATCAGCCAGGACGGCAGGCTGTTTATGGATGATCCGCTGATAATCAATATCAATAAAATAAACAAGACGGAGAAAAGAGCTTTTCTTTTAGTCCAGCAGTCTGTGAACTTATCTAACGCTGTAAAAATCAACAAATACAATATTGTTTTCATAATGTAAGAGGCAAGGGGATTAATGCCGGCGGCTATGGGAATATAATTATTTAAGGCGTCATATTCCGCCCACAACGGTTTTAATGACGGTTCAATTAAAGAGATTAAAGATGAAAGACCGGCAATAAGGGCTCCTAATGAAAAACCCAGCAAGATCAGGTTTGAAGGTTGATCAGAAGATGACTTGCTTTTCCAGCTTTGAATAAATCCTGCAATGAGCCCGGCTGCGAGGGATACGAATAATGTGCCGATAACAGGACCAGCCGAGGCTATTATCATTTGATTTGAAAAGGGCTCCGCCGTTGAAAACCCGGCTATCGTATCAGGCCAATTGTTAATTACATCTAAAATTTTTAAAATAGCCGTTATAGCAAAAAAACTAAGAAAGACCGGCACAGAAAACTTTTTCCGGCTCCAGCTTACAATCGCCGCTGCGACTCCAATTAAAAATATCAGCAGTACGGCTATCTTACTGAAATTTCGGAATATATCAATTATATTAAATTGATTGCGTTCTTGCCGCGCCCATTCATCCGGAACATAAACATAACGATAGGAATCCACAACATTAGCGCCGGCAATATGTACGTTGAGGCGTGTTTCGCCTTTTGTCAGGGAATATTTTAGAGTGTCTTTAAATGTGAATGTCCAATCTTTACGTTCGGGAAGTTTGGAAGGGACTGCGGATATTTCTTTAAGCGTTAAAGGATCAAGATTAAATTTATTTTGAAGAACCGAATGAGCCATAACGCGCGCCGAATCTTCCGCTAAAATGGCGCCTGCTTTTGTTTCCGGCAATATATGACGAAATCTTACTAATCCGCCGTCTTCTGCAATATATACCTGGTACTCTTCAGCCCGTTCAGCTACGTCGCCTTCAAATTGAACAAAACGGACTTTCCAGCGGGGCGGCCATAAATATTGACCCATTAAATCCCGGTAAGCTTCTTTGCCGCTTGTTTGCCAGATAAAGCGGTCGTTCTGATCTAAAGGAGTTACAACACAACTCAAAGTCTGCCATGATTCCGATAATTCAACGTTATGTTCGGCAAGAGTCTTTTGCGCCGTCTCTTTTGCCTCGCTGCGTCCGATATTAAGTGAAGGCGCATAATTTTGGAAATTAGTCGTAAAAATCCAGATAACCAATCCTATTATTCCTCCCGCAAGCAGCCAGCCCGGTATTTTTGAACTACTAACCATACGCGTCTCTTTAATCTCATCCAAAATCATTTCCACATCTGATTTCACAGAGGGCTGCCAGGATCGGTTGAAATCTTCTTCCTTAAGTTTCTTCCACTGTTTAGCGCGCAGCCGCGCCCAGATTACTACAAACAAGGGAATAAAAGTCAGCGTTATAACCAGGGTCTGGTCAATCCAGATTCCCGAAGCAGAAGATACAAAAAGCGGCAGAGCAAACCAGACAACATCATAAGCAAAATGCATAATAATTGCCGGCAGAAGTCCGAAAGAAAGGTAGATTAAGCCGAAAGCCAATGAGGGAATAATCAATTCCACTACACGGGCATAAGCGGGTTGGTTAGCGTAATTTGCATGACCTGCGCCAAAGATGAGAGCTTGAATAATGAAAGCGGCAATAATCCACGTCCGGCGGTAGCCAAATCTCTGCCCGATGAGCGCGGCGCCGGCAATGGGAATGGCGCGGAACAGACATTCTTCCATAAATCCCGCTTGAAGAGAAATTGCTATTGACGAAAGCCAGGGGAAATATGCCGCCAGTACATCGGGTTCAAAAAGCGCTCCGGATGGACTCCACCAGCCAAGAGTTTTAGTCGCAAAAAAGTAGAGGGCAATATCAAAAGCAAAAAAGACGGTTACAAATAAATAGCCGCTAACCGTCCTTCCAAGAACGGCGGTAGAACCGGCAACATCGGGTTTCCATAGCCGCCAGAGTTGAATATGATTTGGAAAGGCTTTGCGGGTAAGGCTTTCCGCAGCCATAAATGACAGGGTAAGTAAAGCGCCCAAAAACAAGAAATTTAAAAGTAAATGCATAATTTGCTGCAATAAAAAACCTTGCGCAGACAGCGCCGTGTCATAATTCATCCAGGCTAACGGCCAGTTATTAATATCTGATAATAATTGCAGGAGGGCGACAAGCAGACCCCAAAAAAGCGGTTTACGCCAAAGAACCCAACGCCGGCGAAGCAGGAAAAATAATCCGAAGGCAATCCCGCCCAGCACATATAAAAGCCCTATGGCGAACAAAGCGATCATCGAAATAGTTTCGTTAGCAGAACGCATCTCTTCGTAACGACGCAAAAACCCTTCCGGTACTTTAACAAAATGAGTGAGCCCGGTAAGTTTATCGCCGCCGACTATTAAACGAAGGCGGTAGCGCCCTTCGCCAATTTGTATATCAGGACGTTCGTAAACAAAGGTGTGATCTATTCGTTTGCTAAGACGGACTTCCTGGGATTTTTCAGCTAAATCATATTCAGCTAAATTTATATTCCATTTTTCTCCAGCGGCTGATTCGGCAATTATACGCGCAGAATCAGGCGTCAGGCTGGCGCCGGGTTCGCTTTCGGCTAACCTTTCTCTAAAACCGTAAGGCTCGCCTGCGGGTGTAAAGCGGATAATCGTCTCGTTTTTTTCACCCTCTTTATAGTTGCGTACACGCCACGTATAAGGAGAATACAATCCTTCATCCATCATTTTTTTGAAAGCTTCGGTTCCGCCCGCCTCGAGTTCCACAAAATTTTGGACACGGCTGTTTACTTTAAATGAAGCGGCCTGGTCAAATCCCTGCGGTCCCCAGTTATTTTTCTGAGCTAAATCACGCGCAGATTCAAGAGCGGCTTCCCTGTCCATTTTAAGATCGATTGTTACTATTGGGTATGCGCTTGAAAAATAATTAAAAGCGAATATAGCGCATCCAATAGAAAGTAGAACAAAAACAATCCATAAAATTGGTTTTTTAAACATGGCGCAGCCTCCGTTTATAAATGGTGAAAAATTGGAGTAATGGAGTATTGGAGTATTGATAAAACCATTACTCCATTCTTCCAACAATTCATTAATTCATTAATTCATTAATTCGATTCTTTCACCACTCCATTACTCCAATCTTCTTACCGCATAATTTTCCTTAAAAATTCTTCCACTTCAGGGATGCCGCCCTGGTATATTAAGTAACCGTTGTAAGGTTCGCGCTCGGTGATTTCTCCGGCGATAGAAGTAAGCATAATATCTTTAACTTTATTCAGATCGTCGGTTTGACCCAAAGCCCAGCACAGTTTTACATAAGCTACTTCAGGGAGCAGGTTTGCCCCCGGTATTACTCCTAACTGCATCATTTCCCTGCCGGTTTCATACACGTACATTTGCACGTAACCCCAAATAGTTTGCACGGTCATATAAACCGCAATGCCTTTATCATGGGCGCGCTTTAGAGCAGGATAAAGCGGTTTGTTTACGTGACCTAATCCTGTCCCGGCAATCACGATTCCACGATAGCCGTTATCAATTAAGGAGTCAATAATATCCGGCTGCATATTAGGGTAGTAATAAACAATGGAAACTTTTTCTTCAAAAGCGGTATTGATTTTTACTTTTTTATCATTCCGCCGTCGCTTATAATCCGTTTGCAGCAGGGTGATTTGGTCGCGGTTCACCATTGCCAGGGGAATATCGCTGATAGTCCTGAAAGTAGAGCGATAACTGGAGTGCATTTTACGAACGCGAGTGCCGCGGTGCAGCAAGGCGTATTGGTCTGATGTAGGCCCAAACATACACACAACAACTTCGGCAATATCGCTTTCTGCGGCGGTTTTTACGGCATGGATAAGATTTGACGCCGCATCTGAGGACGGACGGTCTGATGATCTTTGCGAGCCAACCATTACAATAGGAACAGGGGAGTCCTGCACCATAAACGAAAGAATAGCGGCGGTGTGATGCATAACATCCGTGCCGTGTCCTATAACTATTCCCTTAATGCCTTTCTCAATTTCTTTCCCGATGGCTTTCGCAGTTCTAATCCATTGCTCAGGCCCCATGTTCTCGCTAAAAACGCCATAGAGTTTTTCTGTTTTTAGATTGCATATATCCGCCAGCTCCGGCACCGATCCGTATAGCTCTCCCGGGGAAAAAGCGGGAATTACTGCGCCTGTGCGGTAATCAAGGCGGCTGGCAATTGTGCCGCCGGTGCCTAATAGTTTTACGTTTGGTTTTTTTGGATCAAAAGGAAATTCTTTCTCGGGGATTTTATAATGCGCTTCTTTGCGGCTAAATTCTTTTATTTGTTTGATTGTATTTACGGCGATCCCCACATTGTATCCGTTACGAAGTTTTAAGACTAT
>JAUXGF010000444.1 GCA_030622395.1 Calditrichaceae bacterium | reverse complement strand
GAGTGTTGGAGTAATGGGAAGAATGGAATGAGGAATTATTGAATTAATGAATTAGTGAAGAATTGGATTAATGGAAGAATGGAATAAAAAATGGAATGTCTGCGTTAGTTAATGATGGAACTTAACCATTAAACTATTCTCTCCAGCACTCCATCACTCCAGTACTCCGTTACTCCAACTTCTTCGCCATTTTTATGCTTAAAGGAATAGAATATGAATTCAGATGAAATTGTTGTAGGATTGGATATAGGCACCACAAAGATTGCCGCGGTTGTCGGTCGTAAAGATCAGTATGGTAAAATAAATATTGTCGGCGTGGGGCAATATCCCTCACAGGGTTTGAGACGCGGCGTTGTAATCAATATCAAAAAAACAGTTGAATCGATACAGAAAGCCGTTGAGCAGGCTGAATTGGTATCCGGGCATAAAGTTAGTAAAGTATATGCGGGAATTGCCGGCGATCATATCCGGTCAATAAATAGCAAGGGCGTAATTGCGGTCAGTGGCAAAGATAAAATTATTACCGATGATGATGTGAAGCGGGTTATCAGCGCCGCAAAGGCAATCGCCCTGCCTATGGACCGTGAAATTTTGCATGTCCTCCCGCAGGAATATATTGTAGATGACCAGGATGGGATTAAGTATCCTGTAGGAATGGCGGGAGTCCGCCTGGAATCGGAAGTTCATATTGTTACCGCTGCCGCTGCTTCCGCTCAAAACATAGTAAATTGTATTATAGAAGCGGGTTATGACGTCGCTGATATTGTATTGGAACCATACGCATCTAGTATAGCTGTGTTAGAACCGGATGAGCGTGATCTTGGTGTATGCATTATTGATATTGGCGGGGGTACAACAGATATTGCTATGTTTTTTGACGGCAGCATCCGTTACACTTCTGTGATAGGTCTTGGCGGTCAGCATGTTACCAGCGATTTGTCTCAAGGGCTGCGCACTTCTATGGATCAGGCGGAGGAAATCAAGAAAAAGTACGGCGTAGCTCTTCAAACTTTACTCGAAAACGATGAATTGATAAAAGTGCCGGGAGTAGGGGGGAGGGCGTCCAGGGAAATTTCACGCAGTGTTTTATCGGCAATTATTCAGCCGCGTATGGAAGAAATGTTCTCTCTGGCTCTGCGTGAAATGGAAAAATCCAACGTATTTGATTCAATGGGCGCCGGCGTGGTATTAACCGGAGGCGCTTCTCTTTTGGAAGGAACTCTTGAACTTGCTGAACGAGTTATGGGTATGCCCGTTAAAATCGGCGAACCAATTGTCAGCGGCGGATTAGTCGAAACTGTTAAAAGTCCTATTTTCGCTACCGGCGTCGGACTTGTATATTACGCTTTTGATTATGGGGAAAACAGATCACCGGATGACAGAGCCGGTTTTGGCTGGATTGTCAACCGCTTGAAAGAAATATTTGAAAATCTATTTAAATAGTCTGTAACCTTTGAGGTTTATGTGGGAGCATTCAGCAATCAGCTATCATCCCCCGCCCGTGCGGGATTTAGATTTCTTGATAGCCGCTGAAAGCTGAGCGCTATAATTTGCAAATCACTTTTATTTAAGTATGGAAACTAAATAAGTATTCATAAACGGGAGAAAAATTATGATACAATTTGATTCGGCTGCCGAGCAAGCGGCAAAAATTAAAGTTGTTGGCGTCGGAGGCGCCGGCGGAAACGCTATAAATGGAATGATAGAAGCGGGACTATCAGGTGTGGAATTTATAGCGGTTAATACAGATGCACAGGATTTAGAAAAGAACAAATCGCCTAACCGGCTGCAAATCGGGAAAAATCTAACTAAAGGATTAGGAGCCGGCGCTAATCCCGAAATCGGTCTTAAAGCCATTGAAGAGGACAAGGAGCTTGTAATCGAAGCTTTAAACGGCGCCGATATGGTCTTTGTTACTTGCGGAATGGGGGGAGGCACCGGAACCGGAGCGGCGCCGATCATTGCTGAAATAGCAAAAGATATGGGCGCATTAACGGTTGTAATTACAACGATGCCTTTTACATTTGAGGGACCTATCCGCCAGCGGAATGCAAAAAAAGGAATCGAAGCTATCCGCGAACGGGTAGATACAATGCTTGTAGTTCCTAATGACAGAATTTTTTCAATTATTGAAAAAAATACACCGGTAATTTCAGCCTTTAAAGTAGTTGATTCAATTTTATTAGAGGCTACCCGTAGTATTTCGGATTTGATTAATGTGCACGGTTATATAAATCTTGATTTTGCAGACATTCGGACTGTTATGGTTGGAATGGGCGACGCTTTAATGGGTTCTGGGACGGGTACTGGAGAAAACCGCGCTATTGCCGCCGCGGAGCAGGCTATTATCAGTCCGCTCTTAGACGGCGCGGATATCAGCGGAGCGCGCGGCGTGTTAATTAATATTACCGGCGGTACAACCTTAAGTATGCATGAAGTCGGCGAAGCGTCTTCTTTAGTGCAGGAAGTCGTGGGCGAAGGGGCGAATGTTATTTGGGGTATGGTTATCGATGAACAGCTCACTGAAGAAGTGCGCGTTACAGTTATTGCCACAGGTTTCAACAGAGAAGCGCGGCAGGCGGATCAGCTTCAGCATCCAAAAGAATATATATGAGAAGGACAATACAGCATAACTGATTTTAAAGAATTAGACAAGCCGACGTTTAAAAGAGAAAACAAAAGTATTGATAAAGATTATCCAACAGGCGGACGACCTAATATTTTTACGTTACCTGAACAAGAGGCGCCTGCGGGACTGGATGATTTGGATATTCCTGCTTTTTTAAGAAAACAGATGGATTAATCCGCTGTTTTTTAAGGGGGGGAGCTTGTACATTTCTCCCGTTTAGCTCCTCCTCTTTTTATTTTTTTGCAAGATCTTTTTTGTGAAAACTCCTTACATCCCAATCGGAACGCTCTTGTATCAGAGTTAAGCGTCCCGACTGGTCGGGAT
>JAUXGF010000067.1 GCA_030622395.1 Calditrichaceae bacterium | reverse complement strand
TTTCGATCCCGATAAATCGGGAAGAAATCTGTAACTTCAATATTTATAACGCTAAATCCCGATTATCGGGACGCTCCGCTCGCGCCGCAAGGCGTCCCCGTGGGAAAATGACAGTTTTGGCTAGTTTTCGTTCAGGCACTAATTATATTCTACACGTTTTATTCCACTCCAACGGAGTTTTTCAATCTTGATTGTTTTAATGATTTATCACTTAATTCTCTTATATATTTTACATCTTGCATCCAGTAACCAGCATCCAGCATCATTCCCATTAATCACTTCACTTACTATATTCCATTTTCATTTTCTAAAATATCATCCAACACATCCTGAAATTCATAAAATCCCTTTTTGCCTTTAATCCATTTGGCGGCTAAGAGGGCGCCTTCGGCAAAGCCGTTACGGTTGCGGGCAGTATGTTCCAAACAAATTGAATCAACCGCCGAATCGAAATTTACGGCATGGCTGCCTGGGATATAACCAGCCCGTACGCTGCTAATTAAAATATCCCGATCCCGATAACTTTTATCCATTAGTTTTTTAATGATCAGAGCTGTTCCCGACGGGGCGTCTTTTTTCATTTTATGATGCGCTTCTTCAATGAACGGATCATAATTATCAAACGAAGAAAAAAGTTTTGCGGCATAATCAACAATCTTAAAAAATAAATTAACGCCTAATGAAAAATTTGATCCGTAAATCAAGCCAATATTATTTTTTTCAACAATACCGCGCACTTCGTCAATTTGATCATACCAACCGGTGGTTCCGATAACTAAATTTTTAGAAAAAGCCGCCGCTTTATTAATATTATCAAGAACGGCTTCCGGCGTTGAAAAATCAATTAAGATTTCCACGTCTTGTAGTAAGGCTCGGTTGCTGTCATTATATTCTAATGGACAAAACTCGTCATAATGCGCTCTAATTTCAATGCTGCGCTGCGGGGCTATTGATTCAATCATCCTGCCCATTTTTCCGTATCCTAACAAAGCGGCTTTTATTTTATCGCTCATTATTTCCTCTTGCAAAAATATTGGGGTTTATATCTTGAAAGAAAAAGTCATGTAAACGGGAAATTATTTGCTGAACTTCGGCTTCATCAACCACAAAACTAAAACTATGGCTGGATATATTTGACCCCGTCAGTTCAATATTTTCTTTACCTGCCGCTGCCTGCGCTTCTATTAAAAGATGTTTATCGCTGCAAATATTTTCACCGACAATTGAAATAGTGGCTTTATTATTCTGAATATCAACGCTGGAAAAAGGGCTGAAACTATCAATAAGCGGGCGCAGATTTTCCGAATAATTAAGCGCCAAAGATATCTTTTTCCCAGAACCGAGAATAATATGCGGAACAAGTTCATCCCTTTTTAGCAGGGCAAATGTATTGGACAGAAAATCAAATTCGCTTATGCTTTCATTAGAATAGACGTTAAAAATACAAAGAGATTTTCTATAAGTGATTGACTTAACTGCGCGGTCTCCGGCAATGGAATCTTTCTCAATAATTGTGCCTTGCGCTTCCGGCTGTTTGGAATTATAAATGGATACGGGTATCTTAAATTTTCGTGCCGGTTGAATTGTATTCGGATGCAAGACTTTAGCGCCGCATAATGATAATTCAGCCGCTTCCGTATAAGACATAGATTTTACCGTATACGGCTCTGCTATTACTGCCGGATCCGCAGTCAACACGCCTGATACATCTTTCCAGATTTGTATATCCGAGGCTTGCAGGGCGGCTCCTATTAAAACCGCAGAATAATCAGACCCCTCGAACCCTAAGGTTGTGCTTTCGCCCGAGACGGTTGAACCAATATAACCCTGAATAACAGGCAGACAGCCTTCATCTAAAACCGGAGTTATGTATTCCTTTATTTTAGAATAGCATTTTTCTTCGATAGGGTGGGCATGTGTAAAATGGTCGTCTGTTATAAGACAGATTCGAGCGTCTAACAATTTTGTATTTATATCGCTATGTTTTAAGGCGGCGCTAATAATATTTGTTGAAATTAATTCTCCGAACGATAATATTTTATCTTGCAGGAAAAGGCTTAATTCTCCTCTACCGGCAACCATTTCCAATAACTGCCTTATTTCAGCAAAATATGCCAAAAGTCTTTCACGGCAATTATGTGTTTTTCCCTCAGTGTGAAAAGCGGAGAAAATATCAAAATGGAATTTTTGGATTTCATCTAAAATATCTATAGCATTATTAAAATTGCCGGCTGCGGTTCTGCCTGCTTTAAGCAGCTTACGCGTAGTTTTGCCCATTGCCGAAGCCACGAGCGCCGGCTGCAGCGGTAAACGTTTTTTAATTATATCTATAGCATTTTTAAGGGAAGCGGCGTCAAATATTGAGCTTCCCCCAAATTTCATTATAATCATAACTTTGTAATAGAAAATAAAGTAACTAATGAAAATGGTTCTGGATACTGGGTGAAGAAAATTAAGTAACCGGTAATCAGTAACCAGCATCTTCCATCTTGTATCTTGCACCTTGCATCCAGTATCCCCACAAAACCGGGATTTCCGATCCAACCAGTATCCAGTATCCAGCATCTATTTCGTAAAGAGTTTAAAACTTAAACGGATACAAATTTATTTAACAAACCCCGCTTTATCAATAACTCCGCATTTAGGATCGAAGCCCCAGCCGCGCCGCGGATTGTATTGTGCCCCAAAATTACCATCCGGTAATCAAGAACCGGACATTTGCGCAGGCGTCCTACAATAGCAGCCATTCCCTCCGCCTGCATTACGTCGTATTTAGGCTGCGGATGGAACGGATCGCCGGTTAAAATTATTGGCTGCTCCGGCGCAGAGGGCAGCTTTAAAAGCTGCGGGCTCGATTTAAAATTTTGCAATGATTCTTTAATCTCTCTTTCTGTAGCATCTTTTTTTAATTTTATAGAAACACATTCTATATGACCGTCTTCCACAGCAACGCGGTTGCACTGTACGCTTAAAGCAATATCAGCGTTTTCTATTTTCCCCTGTTTAAAAGTTCCCAATATTTTTTGAGTTTCTTTTTCAATTTTTTCTTCCTCGCCGGGGATAAAGGGCAATACATTACCAAGAATATCTAATGAAGGTACGCCGGGGTAACCGGCGCCGGAGACAGCCTGCATCGTTACTACAGATACTTTTTCCACTTTAAATCTTTTATGGAGAGGATGCAAAACCATCGCTAAAAAAACAGTGGAACAATTAGGATTAGTAATTATAAAACCCGGCCATTTTCTTTTCTCTTTTTGGATTTCCAATAATTGTATGTGATTATCATTTACTTCCGGGATAATAATTGGAACGTCTTCTTCGAGGCGGTAATTGCGGGCATTACTGAAAACGCCGTATCCTGCCTGTGCAAATTGTCCTTCGATCTCTCCGGCGACGGAGGCGTCGAGTCCGGAAAAAACAATTTGACAATCCATACCCGGTTTGCATTCCTTAACTTCTAAACATCCGACATTTTCCGGTATGGCGGTTTTTTGAATCCAGCGGCAGGCTTCCGAATATCTCTTCCCCGCCGATTGCCCGGATGCGGCAACTTCGGCAATTTCAAACCAGGGATGATTGGCTAATAAGCTGACAAATTTCTGCCCTACAGATCCTGTTGCTCCTAAAATTCCGACTTTTATTTTATTCATAATTTTTTAACTGTTTATATTTAAATAACACCTCGCACATGGGCGGGGAATTTATTTTGGTGTATTGGAAATAACACAAACCCACCCCTAACCCCTCCCAAGAGGGGCATTGCTGATTCCCCTCTTGGGAGGGGTTAGGGGTGGGTCAATGCCCGTTACAATATTCCAGCGTAAGTAACGTATTACATATTTTAAATAAAAATGATTTGTAAATATTGTGTTAAAACCTTTGAGGTTTAAGAAAACCTTAAAGGTTGCAGACCATTTTTATCTTAGTGTACTTCGGATATCAACCGTGTAATTATTTTATAATAAATACCAACCGCTTCTTTTAATTCTTTTTTGCTGATTTTTTCGTGATCCGTATGGGCGTCTAATATACTGCCCGGTCCGATCAGCAGCGGTTCGCCCCAATTGTTTAGATTAGGGATATCGGTTGTAAAGGCGGCTACCATTGTATCAAAATCGGTTAAGGTTTTCATTAAAACAGGTTCGCATCCGAAAATGTATTCAACTTCCCCTCTACATTTTATAACGCTTTCAATAAGCCGTTTAATTTCGCAGATCGAATTTACAATCCGGAACATTAATAAAGTTTCGGCATGTGCGGGTATAACGTTTGCCTGAACCCCGCCGCTTATTAATCCGATATTAAAATTAGTTTCGCCTAAAATCTTATCAACAGGTAAAGGAAGATTTCTAATATCATTAAGAATATCAATTAGTTTTTCAATTGCCGACTCGCCCTGCTGCGGATAAGCGGAATGGGCGGCTTTGCCTTTTGTCGTTATTTTCACCCGCAGCGATCCTTTGGAACCAAGCGCAATTTTATTGCCGGTCGGCTCTCCGTTGATTAAATATTTGCAGTTATTTGGCAATCTGTTTGCGGCGATCGCCCCGTCGCTTTCCGCCTCCTCGCCAACTACAAACAGCAGACCAAAATTTGAAATATTATTCTTAATTAACATTTCAGCGGCTTTTAACTGGGCGGCAATTATTCCTTTTGTATCACAAGCTCCCCTGCCATAAATGTACCGCTCATCTTCCGAATAAGGGAAATATGGACTAACCGTATCGGTGTGCGTCGATAAAACAACGGACGGCTCTCCTTTAAAGGCAAGTATGTTTTGTCTATCCGGACTTACGGTTTGAAGTTTAATTTCTAATCCAATATTATTAAGATATTCGCTCAGAAAAGATACAACTTCATTTTCCTTGCCGGTAGGAGATTTCAAGTCGATTAATTTTTTAGTTAACCGGAACAGGTCCATTAGCCGCCTTTTGTGATTATTCAAATAATATTTATAAAGCCATGAATATGAGAGGGATAAAAGTAATAATTATTAATCCATGATGCAACTTTCTAATTGCAGGTAATATGTGAGTTATTGGGAGATACGGTTATATACTTTTTTTAATGCGGATTATTGGCGTCATCCTGATTGATACCGGAATATTGTTTTACCAGGAAATTCAACTGCTCTGGATCAGGCTCGTTAAAAAGTTTTTATTTGGGGGTCGTATGTTAATTTCGACCTGTCATATTATTTTGCCATAGTGGTTTCTTGTTAAAATTTATGTTATTAACGATCATAACTTATTGAGGGGACATAGAATATCATCTACAATCTGAATTTTTATTTTCCATATTTACACAGGATAAGATGCTTAACTGTAATTTAGAACTCATTTTATTATTTGCCATTTTTATTACGCATAACCCCAACTGCTCAGCTACCCCAAACAAAGCGGGCAGTAACTTTAACTTGCCAATTCGTACGCCCGAATTTAAGCACTAACAAGGAACCGAGACGCGTTTGGGGTCAGTTGCAGCGGGTTAGGTTGCGCTTTTTATAGTTCTATTCCAAATCCTATCCCATAGAAGAGATGATGCAAATACTTTTTGGAGCCCACATTCAGTACTTCATTAGTTGACAATATTGTGTATTTTCTATCTGATACCACCCTCAATAATGTATATTTCACTTCTACTAAATAAAAAATATTTTTATATATGCTAGTCTTCACGCCCAAATGAAAATAAGGTGAGAATGCATTTTTAATCTCTTCTTCAATTTTAGAATATCCTTTACCATATAATTCATCCTTCGTGGATTTATCAATTGAACGATCGTTAATTGAATAGCCTATTCCCAAACCTAAATGTGGTTTAATAAAGTACATTTTAGATCTAATAAAAACTCCCAAATCAAATGAATATGCTGAGAAATCACCATCAAAGGGATTTTTCATACTATAAAATGTGGTCATTTTTGCTGAATAACGCGAAATTGCCAATCTTGTATAAAATTTTTTATTAATGTTATAATCAACATTGAGACAGAATCCTTGATCGTCTTCTATATAAAGAGTATTGGATGAAACTAATCCTTGAATAGAAAAATTTAATGGTTGACTAAATATACAAATTGGTAAAAAAAGCAAGATTAATAAAGCTTTATATTTTGAAAGCATGTCAATTACCTCATAATTGCACTGGTATTTATTTCATTTATTATATGCATCAATAGCCCTTTGTAATTTATTACTTTTCATGAAAAACGGTACAATGCTACTGAATGAACATGCGATACCGAAATATGTAATGAATTCACCTTCCGGCCTCTCTGATAATATTCCATAAATAGTTGAGGATAATCCAATCCAAAAAATTCTTTCACTTAATTTTTTATAAAGGTCATATTGCCCGAGAGTATTAGCACTCTGTGGATTGTCAAATAATGATTTTTTTAAATTTGTATAATTAACTTGTTTAATGTTACCGGATTTCATTGAATAATATTGATATGATTCACCACTTTGATCTTTTATGAAAGGATGATATTCAGAAAAAACCAAGACTTTACCTTCTCTGATTCTTTTAAGAAAAATATTTTTATATAGAAAATTTTTATTTTTCTTTATCATTTTATGATAAGTTGCGAAAGTACCTTTTGAATTACTCACGACTTTAATATCATCAACATCAATTTTCAGAGTATCATTGAATGATATTAAAAAATCATCTCCAATTTTCCTATCAAAATTAATCTTACCCTTTAAGATTTTACCACTTTTTAAAATGATAAAACTTTCATTTTCTTTATGGGTAAATTCTTGTGAATAAATAATATTTGAAGACGTAAATAGAAATATCAGTAAATAACAAATCCTTTTACTCATAAGCGACTCCATTTTTGAAAAATATTATACAGTTTAATAAAATTTATAAGGGAAATATAGTAATTCAAGATTTACTTGGCAACTTAGCGACCTAACATTTAGAATTTTATCCGCCTGCCCGCCTGAGGTGTGGTAGTTGAACCATAAAAAGCCTTCGTGTGTTAAAAATCTCTCTGGTTCAATTACGGATAAAATTAAGTTTGACGATGCCGCGATTTACCCCGATAGGCTGAATTCCCTATCCTATGGGCATTCAATATAATCCTGTTGGTAATAAAAATCATTATCGAATTTCCTCCTTATTTTAGGATTCCCAACGATCTGGATTTGACTTGACACGATGAATCGCGGGTTATGCGGGCGCTCTTTAACTAGGATATTGATTATTATGAATTAATCTTACAAACATTTAATTGAAGTATTGAATAAGATAACTTTACAATAAGCAATAATATTACTTCGGAGGACGATTTATCCTTATCAATTGCCCTGATATATTTTTTTCTGACTTTACTGCATTATCTATTCTTAATGATAGATTTTTAAAATTAATATCGAATGTACAGACAATGATTCCGGCATGTTCAAATCCGGCTTTATGTAAACGAATGAAATGTTTACGATTAAAAGTTAAAACAGCTCTATTTCGGGAAGTTGAAAAAGATAAAACTTCCTCATCAGGAATTGCTAGATCCGATTTACCAGCTTCCTCTGTTGTAAGAACATCATGTCCCAATTTCCGAAGTTCTTCTACAACTGGTAACGGAAAATTTTCATTAGAATAAAAACTCGCCATATATATTAAGCATCCTCATTTTCAAGTATCTGTCTATCAATATCACTACGATGAGCGCTTACGTATGCCCAGGCATTCACTAAATCACCTGCGGTTAGACTGGGATAACTTTTCAATATGTCAGCTTCATTAGCCCCTAAGCGTCTGGCTTGTTCAAGGAGCCAAACTGGAATGCGAGTTCGCACAATACACGGTTCACCACCGCATACTCCCGGAGTACTTTCTATTCCCGGAAAAGTATCTTTTAAGTCAAGAATTACCATCTGTAAGATTTCAGCTTTCTCTGCGCGCGATAGGTTAGATAGTAAATCTTTGACGGCTTGTGTGTTTTTCATAGTTTTCAATCTTCCAATTTCAATTAAACTAATATTTCTCTGAATATAGTATAGATTTCATACAATGTAAACATGATTTTAATTGACCAAAATGGGAAAAAGGGATTTATACTATACCGAAATAGCTGTAAATCCCGATACTCGGGGAAATGGTTTGTTTATAAATCCCGAAAGGCGGGACAAACCACTTTTGTCCCGGTATAATATCAAAACTCAAATATTATTATATCTATAAAGCCATGAATATGAGAGGGATAAAAGTAATAATTATTAATCCATGATGCAACTTTCTAATTGCAGGTAATATATGAGTTATTGGGATATACGGTTATCTATTTTTTTAATGCGGATTAGTGGCGTCATCCTGATACATCGGGGCTGGATAATAATGTCGGCTTTCATCCCTTCTCAGAGAATCACAACGATCTGGATTTGACTTGACGCGATGATTGGCGGGTTAGACGGCAACTTTTTTTCTACAATAATGATTTAAATATTTGATTATTTACTTGTGATATCACTTTCGGACAATAATTGCATTCCGTGTCGAACAGTAAGTATTTCAATAATATTTTCCGAGATTGAATATATTATCCGATAGTTACCGTGTATTATTTCACGAAAATTATCTTTAGCAATCTCAGGGACAATTCTACCTGACTTAGGGAAAGTAGTAAGCTTTTCAACGGATTCAAAAACTGAATCCACCCATTTTTCTGAGGCGCCAGGCTTATCTTCTGCGATATACAATGCTATTTCTGTGACTCTTTCTATTGCAAGTGGAGACCAAATAATTCTCATCGGCTAATATACTCGAACAGAAATGAATAGTTGTTTATTCATTTCGTATTGAGAGTTATACCGCAATTCATTTTGGTAAATCATTTACAGAGCGGTATATTCTTCAATATTTCTTCTTTTGCTTTCTTATAATCAACACCCTTACCGTCTGCTATTTGCTGTTGCGCTAAATGAATATCCTGTAGAAGCTCAATTTTTTCCAGTAGTGATTCATATTCATTTACGTCTAATACAACGGCGGAACTTTTACCGTTTTGAGTAATTACTACCGGTCGTTTAGTCCTTCGGATTTTCTGAACAAAAAAAGCTGCACGCGCACGAAATTCTGATAATGGCGTTATATCTTCAGTCAAGTTTATTCTTCTCATACAATTATACCTTATTTTAATCCTTTATTAAACACCGTAAAATGTACTTAATATGGATTCGAATATCAACATAAATTTTAAATGGATTTATACTATCTTACTTAAAATGAGAGCCGTTTAACGGCTAAGTATCAGGGGATTTAAACGCATAGTAGCCAGTAAAATTTGCGAGCTAAAAAAACTTACACAGGTTAAAATAACTGTGAGGCAGAGGCGCGCCTATGGAAATCCATCCCGATACATCGGGGCTGGATAAT
>JAUXGF010000492.1 GCA_030622395.1 Calditrichaceae bacterium | reverse complement strand
GAGTGAGGTTTTTACTTAATAATATAGAATGATATATAGTTTTTAATGATTCTATTGAGTAAAATTACATAACCAAGAAATGATCTTAGAAGATAATATTATTTAGGGATTGTGTTATGAAAATACACATTGTTTTGTTACTAAAGGAGATACTCATGTTCAAACTATCATTTAAATTAATTTCTATTATTTTTACACTTTCCATCTTTTCTTGTACGTTTGCTTTTGCACAGATCAAATCGAATTGGCCTAAAAAAATTCCCTGCCGTATTGAAAACAGCGGGAATCCCGATCTATTCATTATGACTCTTGGGGATGTTAATACCCCCTTGGCTCAAGGCGCTTTTGATCCCGAAAAAGATTTAGTGATACTGAAAGACGGTGCAGAAATAAAAAATTACTATAAAGACACTTTAAATATAAAATATTTCAAACCGGTTGATAAAACTCATTTTTCCTTGCCTCCCTCCGGTTGGTGTTCATGGTATTATTACTATTTAGAGATATCGGCGGACGAAGTGAAGAAAAATGCCAAATGGCTGGCTGATAATTTAAAAGAATACGGCGCTGTATATGTTCAGATTGACGACGGCTGGCAGGGGGTAGGGCGCGGTTACGGGAATAACCGTGATTGGACGACCATTGATAAACGTTTCTCAAAAGGGATGGATGATTTGGCAAAATATATTAAAAGTCAGGGTATGATTCCCGGACTGTGGCTGGCGCCGCATGGTCAAAGTAACCGTCGGGTTGTGAATAAATGGGCTACGTTTTTACTTAAGAGAAACAATCGTTCTGCCGCCGATACCTGGGTCGGCACATATTTATTGGATCCCAGCAATCCCAAAAGCGACGCCTATTTAAAAGATTTATTCAGCAGGTTGACAAAATGGGGTTACGATTATTTCAAAATTGACGGTCAGCCGATTGTGGTCGGACAATATAAAGAAAAACAAAATTATATGAATGATCCTGAAGGAGATCCCGTTGAATTATACCGGCATACAGTTAATGCAATCAAAGAAACAATCGGTCCCGATCGCTATTTACTGGGATGCTGGGGGATTCCGCTGGAAGGAATGGGAATAATGAATGGATCGCGCACCGGCGGTGACATTTACCTGGATTGGGAAAAGGGCTTTTTAGTTTCTTTAGACGCTACAATGAAAAAGTACTACCTTCATAATATTGCCTGGTATTGTGATCCGGATGTGATGTGCCTGCGCAGCCCGCTTACTCTGGATATGGCGCGCGCCTGGGCTACCTTGCAGGGTCTTACCGGTCAGGGTTTAATGGCCAGCGACCGGATGATGGATTTATCACCGGAACGTGTGGAAATACTAAAACGAGTTTATCCGGCGGTGGATATCCGCCCGCTTGATCTTTTCCCTGCCCAAAGATATAAAAAAACCTGGGATTTAAAAATAAATCACCTGGGAAGAAATTATGATGTAGTGGGCTGCTTTAATTACGATCAGAATAAGACCGATGTTGTTTACCTGAACTGGGAAGAATTAGGATTTCCGACTGGCGCTAAAGTTCATATTTACGATTTCTGGAATAAAGAATATCTTGGCTGCTGGGAAAAAGGTTATTTTGTCCATCTGGCGCCGGCAAGCGTTAAAGTGTTATCCCTGACAGTTTCAGAAGACAGGCCGCAGTTAATATCTACAAGCCGTCATATTACACAGGGCTGGGTCGATCTTGTTAAATGCGGTTACGACGCCGGGACGAATACTTACACGGGTGAGAGTCAGGCGGTGGGTAATGATATTTATGAAATCCGTTTTGCCTTTCCCCGTCAGAATAATTTTCGGATAAAAGAAGCTTCTGCGGAAAGTTTGGAAACAGTTATAACAAATCATCAGGGTTGGGCTACAGTTCGCTTCAGCAGTCCGCAATCGAAAAAAGTAAGCTGGAAAGTGGCTTTTGAGCCGGCTGATTCATATTTCTTTCCGGTCAATAAACCTCATGATATCGCTTTTGAACCGATGGGCTTATCAAGTTTAAAATTATCATGGCCGCAGACCTATTATTTAAATGCCGGCTATTATGTTTATTATAATAAGAAATTATTGGGGTTAACTCCTGTCAACCAGGTAGTTCTGCGCAATATGGATTTATCAGAAAATGATTTGATAGAAATTTCTACCGTATGGTACGATGGATCAGAAAGCAAAGAGAAAACTCCGCTTAAAATATCCTTAAATAAAACCTATCCTGATGAAGCCTATCTGTCGGATATTGAGCCGAAAACGGCTGCAGCGGGCTGGGGCGGCATTCCTAAAAATGATAAAAATATTAGTAACGGCGCTTTGAAAATCGCAGACAGGATTTATTCCAAAGGAATCGGCACACATGCTGTGTCCGATATTGTGTATTCGTTAAAGGGGCGGTATAAAACATTTACAGCAGAAGTGGGTATGGACGGATATGCCCTGCAATGTAAAAAGGGCTCGGTGGAG
>JAUXGF010000267.1 GCA_030622395.1 Calditrichaceae bacterium | reverse complement strand
TTTCGATCCCGATAAATCGGGAAGAAATCTGTAACTTCAGTAATTCCAGGGGGTGTAAGATTTCTCACCCGATAAATCGGGATCGCGCCACTCCGCAGGAGTCCCCGTGGGACAGGAAGGCTGCGCCCGGGGCGGTATGAATTTTTTAATTGACGCCTGCCCCTGCCTGCCGGCGGGCACGGCGCCTCAGGTAGGGAGCGCAGAAGAATGGAATGGTGAAGAATTGAATTAATGAATTAATGAATTAGTGAATTATTGAATTGATAGATTGGGAAGAATTGAATGCTGAAGAATTGGTCCCGAACCGTCGGGATAAGATTTGATATTTCCAGTTTATCTGGCTTAGGTTAAAGTGTTTTTCACAAAAAATCAAAGACTTAACGATAAGGGACTAACTTAACCGGATTAACTGTTAATAAATCATAGTCTGATCGTATGACTCAGCTATTTCATTGTCTTAAATCCGGGCTTTAAGGCGGCGATAATCCCGGCGGAAAAAGCCTTGGAAGAATTTTTATACATTGAACCGGTTATTCCTTTGTAGCTCCGGGAAGTATAAATAAAAACTTTCTTTAGGGCGGAGTGATCTTTGTAACGCCTTTCCACCCGAATCTGAGGCATTAATTATATTTTTTAAAAGTGATTAGAAATTTAATTAAAATTATTGTATATTATTACATATTTAAATTGATGATAACAACAAGTGCACATTATTTTATAATTAACTTTCAACATAACATAGCGGTTAATATCAATTTAAAGTTAATAAATCTCAAAAATTGCCGATTATTAAATTGTTTATTAAAATCTTATTAAGGAGCAATAATGAAAAAGTGTTTTATTTTAATATTAATTTCCCTTTTTTTAGTAAGCGCCGGTTATGCGGGCGATGAATGGTTCCGCGTTTACAAAAAGGGGGTAAAGGCTCTACAGATAGGTGAGTATAAAACAGCGGCGTTAATGTTTCAAAAAGCATTACAGACTAAACGGGAAGACAAAAAAAAAATAAGAACCTATGGCATGCATTTTATAGAATATTTTCCTCACCGTGAATTAGGAATCGCTCTTTACCATTTAGGTATGACCGAAAGAGCCCGCAACCAACTGCAAACATCAATGAGGCAGGAACCGACGCAGCGGGCGCAGGAATATTTAAACAAAATAAAATCAGGCCCAGCTCCATCGCCGCCGACAGGGAAAAAGCAACCGCAAATATCACCGCCGCCCGGCAGCAGAAGACGTCAGCCGGATATATCGCCGCCCCCGCCCGCGACCGTCGATCCACGGACAGCCACAGTAGTATCAACCTCAACTATCAGGAAATCGACTGTAGAGCGGGTTGGCGAAAGGATGGGCCTGGCTGTGCTTCCTTTTGAAAACAAAGGAGCCAGCCGTGATTTAGGTGAAATTATATTTGATAAGATGATTACCGCCCTATTCAATCAGGAACGTTTTAAGGTTGTTGAACGCGCTCAATTAGAGAAAATTTTAGAAGAACAAAAGCTCGGAGCTTCGGGGATATTAGACGCTTCCACTGCCGCGGAATTAGGTAAGGGAATTGGAGTAGACGGAATTGTTATGGGCAGCGTTGCCGCTTCGCCTTCCGGGGCGATAAGTTTAGACGCCCGCATTATTGATACGGAATCGGCCACAATAATCGTAGCGCATGATTCTTACTCGAAAAATTCAGACGCCCAGAGTGTAAAAATGGCTGTTGAACAACTGGCAAATAAGTTTGTAGAAAGTCTGCCCCTTATCCAGGGCTCCGTGATCCGCATTAACAGCGATGGGGTTATGCTGGATATCGGCCGCAAAGGCGGAATAAAAAAGGGGATTAAATGCACAGTGTATAAAGAAGGAGCTGAAGTCAAGCATCCTGTAACAGGCGAAGTTTTGGGTAAAGAAAAAACAATTGTAGCCGAAGTTTTAATTATCGATTCATTTGATAAATATTCATCAGGGAGAATAATTAAAAGCGAAATAGGGCTTTATATTTCTGTAGGGGACAAATTTTTAACTAAGTAACTCAACAACTTATTTAAGGGAGGATTTATTTATGTGCAAGAAATTAATTACTGTTTTAACTATTTGCTTCATTGTTGCCACTTTTGCCTCTGGTCTGCAGGCAGATATACTGAATTTTACTTATTCGGGCAATGGAGCCCGCGCTGCTGCAATGGGCTATGCCTTTACCGGAATTTCCGATGACGCTACGGCAATTGCCTGGAATAGCGCCGGTTTAACACAGCTTTACAGTATGGAAGCCAGTGTTATCTGTCGTTTTGGATTTGGTTCCTGGTCATTCGATGGGTGGGAAAATGCTCCGGATATTGAAACTTCATCACAGTTTCAATTAAATTTTGCTAGTTTTGCTTTTCCTTTTAAAGCGGGAGACTATAATATAGTTGGTGGTCTGGCTTTTAGAAACATTTTTGATTTTAATCAAAAAACAACAGTTAAATATGATAATGAAGAAGATGTCGACACAGAAGAGGGGGGAGTAAATGCCATTACTCCTGCTATCGCCGTTCAAGTAAATGATATGATTTCCGTCGGCGCCGCTTTTAATATTTACACCGGCAGCTATGATTGGTCTTATAAATATGAAACAGAAGGAGAAGAGGGAGAGGTTTCTTCCTCAAATTTTTCAGGAACATCATTCGATTTGGGGCTGATGGTTAAACCAAGCGATCAGTTTTCCATTGGAGCGAATTTTAATTTTCCTTATACCTTAACTAGAGATATTGAAGATGATCAGGAATATGAAATTGATGTGCCTTTCTTTTTTAGCGTCGGAGCTGCTTTTAAGGCAACAGATCAATTAACTTTAGCTTTTGACTATCATAGTAGAGCCTGGTCCAATTCCGATATATTTAAAGATCTTGATTTGGATACTGATTTAAATTCTATTCATGCAGGTCTGGAATATCTGTTGACCAGCGGTGATTCAGTTATTCCTCTCCGCTTAGGATATTACTCTCATCCACTCCACTATTGGGATTACAATAATGACCAAGTAGTTAATTCTGTATTTACGCTTGGCGCCGGTTTGGTTATGAACAACTTTGTTTTTGACGGAGCTTTTGAGTTCGAACCTGCATCTATTGAATATGGAGATGGTTTTTCAATTGACCAAAATAATTTCCGTATAACTCTCGGCGGAACATTTCACTTTGGCAATTAAATAATTCATAAAAAAGGGATCCCGATCGATCGGAATCCCTTTTTTTATTTTTGGATTTTCTTTATCAAATCGGGTAAAATTTGTTCTATCTTTTTCCCGGCCTCCTCAAAGGCTTTTATCCCCGCCTTATTATAATCAAGTTGAATGCCTTTTATATCGTTAAGCGAGTTTTTATAAATCTCATCCCCGGTTGCCATATCCAGCACGGAAATATTCAAATCAACATAAGCGGAAAACAAGCCGTGCATTTCCGCGCCTTTTCTCGACGCCGCTTTTAAATTAATTACTATATCGGCATTCGCCATATCTTTAATAAAAGTAAAACCGCGTTCGGACATTAAATTCTTCAATTTGGGTTCAACATATAAAACCTCCGGCTTCTTATCAAAATGTATTTCCGAGACTTCAAGAAAAGTGGACAAACCGGAAACATTCAACACAAATTTAGCGCTTAGGGTCGTAAAGTTTTTAACAATATTTTGCAGAATAACAGAAGCGCCCTCTTGTATGGAACTGAAAATATCCAATTCTACTTTTACCATTTGTATTTTATCCGTAGCGGTAATTTTAGAAACCTGACAGCGGGCTTTCCCATCATTGCCGGTTTTAACTTTTTCAACTAAATCGCCCGAGCCTCTTATAAATGAAAATTTTAAAGGCAGTTGCGAAACATTAATCTGAGCGCCGCTTTTAGCGCTGAATACCGCAAGAACTTCTAACGGCGGTTTTAACGGCTGACCTGTTTTTGCGTTTCGAGTTCCTTGCAGAGCTTTCAATTCAATTTGACTTAATGTATTTTGAATGGAAGAATAAATCTCATTCATTAAAAAAATCTTTGCGCCGTTATAATCAACCTGCAAAGGCTCGGCAATATATTTTTGTATCGGTTTTAAGGATTGCAGATAAAATATTAAAGCCTGTGCAATTTTGTTTTCCTTTTCATTTTTCTTAGCGTTGGAAAACATATCTAATGAAAGGCTGGTCGCTTTTTTAAGTTTCAACTTCTTTTGATTTTCATACAGGGTTTTGGACAGCCTGTAATAAACCCAATAATCATTCTCGTCCTGCCAGGTATCGACTAATTCATATCCTTCCAAATCCGCTTTGGTAGAAGAGCGGACATTCGACAATACCTCCTCTTCAATCATCCCCGACTGCTCAACTATGGAGTGTATAAACTCACTTGAAATATTAACCATAATCTCAGAAGATAAATCCCTTAGCGCGTCGTCTTTAGCGCATTGCATAAAATCTTTATTGTCCTCGCTTTTGGGAACAACTGCAATGCCGATATAATACTCTTGGGAAACAGGGCGTTGTTTTACCCATCCCGGCTTTTTGCTTCCCGCAAAAGAAAGGCTGATTAAAAATAAACCCAAAATCAAAACGGTTATCATTTGTTTTAAACGATAGATATTCATAAATACTCCTAAAAAAGTTTAAATTTTATTTCATGTTCATAATTCTTATTTTTTAATATCATATCTTTTATAATTTCCATTATCGGATCGTATCTAAAATCTTTACAAATTTAATTAACTTATCCCGCATATCAAAGACAAAATATTTATAAAATTAACAGTTCAACTTATATTTGAATATTACCTAAGCCGGATAAACCGGAAATAACAAATATCAAATAATAAATACCAATTCTTTAGGATTCCATTCTTCTGTACTCCCCACCGGAGTTGCCGCCCCGGGCACAGCCTCTCCTTGGGAATGGGGCTTCCCATTGTTGGGGGTTTTTTCC
>JAUXGF010000034.1 GCA_030622395.1 Calditrichaceae bacterium | reverse complement strand
TATTTAGAGGGTAGCTACTATGCGATCAATTAATTTCATAATAATATTTTTATTATATTTAAATAATCTTCAATCCCAAGTTGCTAGTCCTTCTTCATTTGAAGTTCAATCTAATAATAGTTTATTTAAAGTGAAAGTGAGTGGAAATTTTTATGAAGGTTTTGTAGGACCTCAAAAAATACAATTATTAGATTATAAAAATGTCGTTTATTGGGAGAAAATATTTCCAAGACGTGGCCTCCACCTTCCTTGTGTTTCAAATAATGGATTAGTTATTGTTACTAAATGGTCACAGTTATTCTTATTTAATATCGAAGGTGATACTCTTTGGGAGCATGAGTTAGATCATTGTAATTTTTTAGCTGATGAATATGATGATGTAGAGATGGTTCAAACATTTTCTGATGATAATAAATTGTATTTTAGTTTTATCCGTAATTATCAAAGAAAAGAAACAAGCATAGTATGCTTTTCAGTTCCAAAAAAGACGGAAAAATGGCGCTTGAATTTAAACAATTATAGGCCATGTTATCTTGAATTTTATAAGAAGTATGCAATATTTCATGATTTCTGTATTTCAGGTGTAAAATATAAAAATCATTGTTATGTTCTTGATTTTGATGGTAATATATGTTGGGATTTTTTCTATGATTTAAAAAGCTCAAGAGAAATAAAGAAATTTTTTATCAATAAACAAAAAAATGAATTGCATATCGAATTGATTGATAGAACAGAAAAATATCTGTTAAAATAATTTAAATTGTCCATAACAAGTTAATGCTTATAATAAGTTAAATTGAAATCGTTTAGATTCCTTTAAATAGTGGTAAAATGTCCAGACTTATCAATATTAACCAGTCCAAATGTATTCTTTTTGGATACGAACGTTTTACTCTATGAATAAGTCTTCTCCCTTCTTGTCACTATTTCACTTAAAATCAGCCGCTGACTCCCGCCTATAACTTACCTGTTACATATATGATTGTTTGCAGCTTGCCTTTTGCTGTCTTTCCCGATAAATTAATCCTTTTATAAAGGATTAAAAAATAGTATGAACCGTATAATCCTGCATGTGGATATGGACGCCTTTTTTGCCGCGGTCGAGCAGCGCGATCATCCGCAGTACAGAGGCAAACCGGTTATTGTCGGGGCGGATCCAAAAGAGGGCAGGGGACGAGGCGTTGTTTCAACCTGTTCTTATGAGGCGCGAAAGTTTGGAGTCCATTCAGCACTGCCGATTTCTCAAGCCTTTAAATTATGTCCGCAGGGAATTTATGTGCATCCGAACGGCAAGCTTTATAAACAGGTGAGTCAGGAAATTTTAGATATTTTTTATGAATTTACGGATGCTGTCGAACCTATATCTATTGATGAAGCCTTTTTAGATGTAACGGGAAGTACAAAATTATTTGGCAATGGGGAAGAAATTGCCAAAATGATAAAAAAGCGCATTTGCGAAAAAGAGCGGTTAACCGCCTCTGTTGGAATGGCTCCAAATAAATACCTTGCTAAAATTGCTTCTGATTTGGAAAAGCCGGATGGTTTGGTTATTGTAAAACCGGATCAAATACAGGATTTTCTTAAACCGTTGGATATATCAAGATTGTGGGGCGCCGGTAAAAAGACGGAACAAACTTTACACAAAATGGGCATTAATACTATCGGTGATCTCGCTAAATTCCCTAAAGATATACTGAATAAAAAATTAGGCAAGATGGGCGGGCATTTTTACAATTTAGCCCATGGAATAGACGACCGTCCGGTATTTTATAATTCAGATATTAAGTCGGTTAGCAACGAGCATACATTTAATAAAGATGTATTAGATGAGGATACTCTTTTAAAAACATTGCTGCAGCTTTCGGAAAAAGTGGGCTACCGTTTGCGTAAAAAAGATCTTAAAGGAAAAACTATTCACTTAAAATTACGCTACAGCAATTTTTCAACTATTACGCGCAATAAAACTTTGCCGGAGGCTGTTGACAGCACGCAGGTTCTTTTTCAAACCATTAAGCAATTATTTGAAAAAAATTATCAAACCGGCAGGCGGGTGCGCTTATTGGGCATTGGCATAAGCGGCTTTGGAAATGTTAAAGCGCGGCAGCTTTCTTTATTTGACAGAAACTCAAAACGCAACGATAAATTGGATAAACTGCAAGATATGTTAATCGACCGTTTCGGCAAGAAAATTGTATCGCGGGCAGAAAGCCTGAAAAAGGATAAGTAGCTTATTTTTCACCCAGACCTTTTTGGAAAAGCAATAGGCGGTCAGCATTCAGCGCTCAGCTGTCAGCCGTTGTTAAGAAATCTTAAGCTGAATGCGGCGGCGCTCCACAGGAGTCCCAAGCCGTCCCTTGCGGGAATAGCTGAATGCTGATGGCTGAACGCTGACAGCTTTTACAAGATTATTGATCAAGGAATGATACATGCCAAGTTGTAAAAACATTTTACTCATTTTATTTTTAGCCTCTTTTCTGCTTCAAGCCGCAGCTAAAAAGCATGATGATTATTTCCAGCAGCGCCTTCGTTATAAAATAAACGCTGAATTAAATCCCTATCTGCATCGTATTGACGCCGAGGAAAGGCTTGTTTATATCAATAATTCTCCCGATACACTTGATGCAATCTATTTTCATCTTTATCTAAATAAGTATAAAAAAAACGCATATATGGAAGATGGGCTTAGAAAATGTGAATCCGGGGGAATTACAATATTTAAAATAGAAGAAAATGATTCGCTGCAAAAAAATTATAGTATTGATCATACCTTAATGAAATTAAAATTACATCAATCCGTTGATCCAGGCGACTCTGTCCGTTTCTATTTTAAATTTGCCTCAAAAATGCCTCCCGCCAGCGGACGTTACGGATATATGGGGGATCATTTTGATGTGGGCAATTGGTATCCAACGCCTGTGGTTTATGACCGGGCAGGCTGGCATTTGAATCAGCATATTGATAATGAGTTTTACCAGGAATGGGCTGACTTTCGGGTTGACCTGCGTGTGCCTAAAGGATTTATTGTCGGGGCTACGGGGAATTTACTTAATGCCGATTCCGCTTTGCAGGATACTTCGCAGGCGGTTAAAAAATGGTTTTATCATAATATAGAAGACACTATCACAACACTGTGGCAGTTCGAAGCCAAAATGGTACATGATTTTGCCTGGACGGCAGACCCCGAATATGTGTTGCTTCAAAATGAGTGGAACGGCATAAATTTAAACGTCCTGACGATGGAACATAACGCTGAGGATTGGAAGCAGGTTACCGAATGGGGACTGGAAGCGCTTAAATTTTATATTCAAAACTACGGTCCTTATCCCTATAAACAGTTAACCATTGCCGATACTTATGTCACCGCCGGGGGCATAGAATATCCGAATATAGTATTTATCAACACCTTTATCAGTCCCGATTATGCCTTGAATCATTTTAAAGCGGTTGTGGTTCACGAAATGGCGCATAATTGGTTTTACGGCTTACTGGCAAGCAATCAAACTGAGGAAGAATGGCTCGACGAAGGGTTTGCCACTTTTGCGGAAATTCAATGTATGGAAGCGTTGTTCGGTAAATATGATAATTATTCATACAACCGCGGCGACTGGTTCAGCAAAACATTTTCTTATGAGATTAACGAACGGCGGGATAACGCTCTTTCTTATTTATGGTGGACTAAAGAAGGCGGTGAGCTAAATCCTATCGATTATATGCCGGATTATTTTGGCGACGGGGTTTACATTTCACAATATTCAAAAATGGCAAATGTGCTTTTTATGCTGCAATATGTAATGGGCGATTCCCTTTTTGACGCAGGATTGAAAAACTATTATCATAAATGGCGTTTTAAACACCCCTATCCGGAAGATTTTATAGCAGTGATGGAAGAAACCGCCGGGCGCGATCTGGATTGGTTTTTTGAACAGTGGCTGAAAAGCATCGGCAATCTGGATTATGCCGTTGAATCCGTTAACGGCAAATGGGTGAAAAAAGGGGATGGCAGGCAATATGCCGCTAAAATTAAGCTTGGCAACCGCGGCGATATTTTCATGCCTGTTGATTTGGATATTAAGCTAAAAAACGGCGATACGGCGCGCTATCAAATTCCTATTGATTCGCACTCCAAGCCGGAACGCAATCGAAAGGTTTTGCCTTACTGGCATTTTACGCAAAGTGAATATACAGCGGAAATAAATCTGCCGGGTGAAATCGACTATGTAGAAATTGATCAATCACTGCGTTTGATGGATGTAAACCGCCTAAACAATCGCAGCGGCTTGCTTCCGCCGATGACCTTTACTTTTATGCATCCGCAGTCAGTCTCGCCGCCTTTGGATAAATATTTGTGGGAAGGCTGGCCTCTGGCATTTTACAATGATTATGATAAGGCTAAATTAGGTTTCAAATTCGAGGGAAGCTATCTTGATATAGATCATAAAATAGACGCTTCTCTTTGGTATAAAACCGCTTACGGTAATGTGGATTATGATCTTTGTTATCAAAACCCGGCAGGCTGGCTGGGCATGAGATCGTATTTAAAACTAAGGACGTTTACGCTCGATGGGCGTCAGGGATCGCAGATAGGCTTATCAAAACAAATCAATAAAAATAACGGAGGGGAACCCTATTACAAGATTGGGCTGCTACTTTCTACGCATCTAATGTTTGCGCCGCAATATTTAACATCGGATTGGGACAAGGGCAGGGTGAATACTATTGATCTTTCGTGGAAGCGGATTTCTCGAAAAAACTGGAGGCAAAAATCCGAATTATGCCTGGTTTTTAGAAATTCTATTATGGGCGGTGATTTTCAATTTAGCCAGGCAATATTGGATTGGAAAAGGTATTTTTGGGGAGATTATTCAGATTTTGAGTTAGATGTTAGTTTCAAAGGCGGTTATAGTGAGGGGCGGGCGCCGGCACAGAGTCAATTCACATTAAGCGGCGCTAACGGATGGCGGGAGTTTAGTAATCCTTATTACCGCAGCCGCGGAACTCTGCCTTATCCATGGCGCAGGGAAGGACATTTATATTTGAATGAAGGATCAAAAGTTCGCGGTTTTAGTCTTTATCCCGAAGATACGGATTTGACAGGCAAAAAAATATTGGCGTTCAGCGCAGATTTAAAATTCCCCAATCCGTTTGAATCGACGTTTTTTATAATAATTAGAGATATTATTCCTTCAGTTTTTGCAGACGCCGGGCAGGTATGGGATGGGGCTTTTCCGAAATATAAAGATTTTAGGAAAAGCGCAGGGATTTCTTTAACCTGGGATCGTTTTTATTGGCTGCAAAAAATCACTTATATTGAAAGAGTGAGATTTGACTTTCCCCTTTGGATGAGTCATACGCCAGACGACGCGGAGCATTTTGATTTTAGGTGGCTGGTTAGTTTTAATTTTGATTTGGAATAAGCGCGGAGGACGGAGAGCGTAGAGCGGAAAGCGGAAAGCGGAAAGCGGAAAGTAGGAAGTAGGAAGTAGGAAGTAGGAATTTTCGAGGGGAGAGTTTTCTTGTATAAGAGTTAAGCGAAGCGGTCTCTGATACGAGGGAAGTTTTTTCGTGTAATTTGTGGTTAAAATTTTAATTTGCAAAACCCTGCTAATCGGGATCGATTCTGAATTATTAATTCGCCAAATTTTAACCGTGATGAATGGTTTACTCAAATCTCAAATTTGATGTTGACAAAATAAAACCTTATAGTTAAATTGAAAGACTGTAATTTGTCAGCCGGTTTTTTAATTATGGGGTGTAGCCAAGTGGTAAGGCAGCGGGTTTTGGTCCCGCCATGCGTAGGTTCGAATCCTGCCACCCCAGCTTTTAAAATTAAAAGGGATACAAGCTGCGGCTTGCATTTTTTATAAAAATTGAGTAGGAGTGAATGATGGCGGAAACAATTTTAGCTGCTGAAAAGCGTGAAGAAAAAGGAAAAGCGAATGTTCGTCGTTTAAGAAGAACGGGCAAAGTCCCGGCCATTATTTATGGTGAAGTCGAAGAATCGCTTGCAGTATCGATTGATGCGCATACTTTTGAAATGATGATGAAAGAAAGTCATTCGATAATTAACCTTAATTTACAAGGTAAAGATCAACAGGTAATTGTAAGAGAAATACAGTATCATCCTGTTAGAGGAAATGTACTTCATGTGGATTTTATGGGCGTTAAAAAAGGTCAGAAAATTACCCTTGCCGTTGATATCCACTATGTAGGAAAGACTGTCGGCGAGCAGGAAGGCGGTATATTTTCCACAGTTAAACAGGAAATAAATATTTCTGTGCTGCCAAAGGATGTTCCGGATTTTATTGAAGTTGATATAAGCGGTTTAGAGATAGGCGGCGCTCTGCGCGTTAAAGATGTGCAACTGGAAAATGTCGAGTTCCTTGATGATCTTGAAGATGTGATTTGCCGTGTTGAGCTACCCAAGATACAAGAAGAAGTTGTTGAAGCGGATATCGAAGAAGAGGAAGAAGAAGCCGAGCCTGAAGTTATCACTGCCCGTGAAAAAACTGAAGAAGAGGAAAAAAAGGAATAGATCTGTAGTGCGAGCTATTTTTGGCTTAGGCAATCCAGGTAATCGTTATCGATTAACCCGCCATAATATTGGATTTATTCTTTTAGATTATATTCAAAGTCAATTTGAAATCCCCTTTAGCCCGGGCAAAGGGGATTACTATTTTTGCAAGGTCTATTATTCTGGCAATCCCGTACTTCTTGTTAAACCGACAACCTACATGAATCGCAGCGGGCTGGCGGTTTATCAAGTATTGAAATACTTTCCAATAGAAGTGGACGATATACTTGTTGTTTATGATGACTTTCATCTGTCTTTCGGTAAGTTAAGATTTAGAGCAAAGGGAAGCGCAGGAGGGCATAATGGAATTAAATCGATTATTTCCCATCTGCACAGCGAGGAATTTGACCGTTTAAAAATTGGTATCGGAAGTGCTTTTGATGATTCAGTCGACTTTGTTCTTTCAAAGTTTGCAAAGGATGAACGGAAAGAAATTGACAGTGTGATGAAAACAGCTTATGACGGTATAAAAGTCTGGCTTGAAAGCGGCGTCGAAGAAGCTATGAATGAATACAATCGTAATGTTTTAGATACTAAAACTAAATAATCAAGAGGTGGTTATGGATAGCAATATTTATTATGCAGTTGTTATCAGCGGCGTTTTGGCGTTGTTGTATGCCTTTTGGCGCAGTGTCTGGATTTCCAGGCAGAACCCCGGTAATGAGCGTATGCAGGAAATCGGGCAGGCAGTCCGGGAAGGCGCTATGGCTTTTTTATCCCGTGAATACAAAGTTTTAGCAATTTTTGTAATTGCCGTGGCGTTATTGCTTTTCTGGGGGAATTACTCCCGGGGAACCTCTCTTGTGGCTGTATCATTTATTGTAGGCGCTTTTTGCAGCGGGCTTGCCGGATTTTTCGGAATGCGTGTGGCGACATTCGCTAATCACCGTACTACGCAAGCTGCGCGATCCAGTCTAAATGAAGCTTTAAACGTAGCCTTTAACGGCGGCTCTGTAATGGGCATGAGCGTTGTCGGTTTGGGGGTGTTGGGTCTCTCAATATTATTTTGGGCTTATGGAGGTCTGGAAAAGGACGTTGACCTTTCTTTTGTTGTGACCATACTTTCAGGATTTGCAATGGGCGCGTCTTCTATCGCCTTGTTTGCGCGTGTCGGCGGTGGTATTTTTACAAAAGCCGCGGATGTGGGCGCTGATTTAGTCGGTAAAGTTGAAGCGGGCATCCCTGAAGACGATCCGCGAAATCCGGCGACAATTGCCGATAATGTCGGCGATAATGTCGGCGATGTAGCCGGTATGGGCGCCGACCTGTTTGAATCTTATGTAGGATCGATTATCGGCGCTATGGTGTTAGCCGCCTCGGCAGGAGCTTCAAACCTGGTTGTGCTGCCGCTTATACTTGCCGGCGCAGGCATCCTTGTTTCTATTATCGGTACATTTTTTGTGCGCACAAAAGAGGGCGGAAACCCGCAGACAGCGTTGAATATAGGAACCTTTGGCGCAGGCGGGCTCATGGTCATAATAAGTTATTTTATAATCACTCATTTTGTAGATCATACAGTTAATCTGTCCGGGATAAGCGTTACCGGTTTAGATATTTTTCTTGCTGCTATTACCGGTTTGTTAGCCGGGATTATCATTGGCTTGCTTACTGAGTACTATACTTCTGAATCCAGAAATCCCGCTCGTAAAATTGCAAAAGCCAGTGAAACCGGCGCGGCGACCAATATTATAGCCGGGCTTGCTAACGGCATGTATTCTACTTTATGGCCGGTATTAACAATTGCCGTGGCAATTATTGCAGCCTATAATTTTTCCGGATTATACGGTATTGCCATTGCCGCGCTGGGAATGCTTTCTACAACCGGAATTCAGTTAGCGGTTGACGCTTACGGCCCGATCGCCGACAACGCCGGAGGCTGCGCCGAAATGGCTGAACTGCCCCCGGAAGTCCGGCAGAGAACCGATAAACTTGACGCTGTCGGCAACACAACCGCCGCAATCGGTAAGGGCTTTGCCATAGGTTCCGCTGCATTAACGGCGCTTGCCTTATTCGCCGCTTACCGCGAAACCGTTGCCAGCGCTATGGGCATCGATCAATTGACTCTCGATATTAATAACCCGTTGGTTATGGCGGGCCTTTTAATAGGAGGCGTTTTACCGTTTGTGTTCTCTTCGTTTGCAATGAAAGCCGTTGGAGAAGCCGCCTTTGATATGATCGAAGAGGTGCGCAGGCAGTTTCGTGAAATTAAAGGACTTTTGGAAGGCGAGGCAAAAGCGGATTATGCACGCTGTGTGGATATTGCCACTGCGGCGGCAATTAAAAAAATGATCGCGCCTGGTTTGTTAGCTATTTTAACGCCTGTGTTTTTTGGCTTAATCCTCAGAAGACCGGAAATGTTGGGCGGCGTGCTTGCCGGCGTAACCGTTTCCGGCGTGCTGCTGGCTATTTTTATGGCTAATGCCGGCGGATCCTGGGATAACGCTAAAAAATACATTGAGAGCGGCGCCCTCGGCGGTAAAGGTTCAGATACGCATAAAGCCGCTGTAGTCGGCGATACGGTTGGAGATCCTTTTAAAGATACGGCGGGCCCTTCGTTAAATATTTTAATTAAGCTTATGTCGGTGGTGTCGTTAGTTATCGCGCCGCTTTTATAAATAAATAGTTTGCAACCTTTGAGGTTTTCTTAAATCTCAAAGGTTTAAAACAATATTTGTAATACATATATAGGTGGGTACAAGAACTCGTTACAAAGATTAACGAAGCGTCATCCCGTATCAGAGACCGCTTTGCTTAACTCTGATACAAGAGTGCATCGACTGGGATATAACGAGTTTCCACCAATAACTGAGGTGTAAAAATATTTACTATCAGTTTTTATTTAAGTATTTTAAGCCTTAACGTCGGATGGTCATCCCGGCAGTTGAGCTGAAAGTTTAAATAAATCAAAGCTGAATGCTGATTGCTGACAGCTGAACGCTTAAAATTAATTAACTGGAATTCCTGTCCCGCTAAATAAGGCGGGACCGTTAAGACCAAAGGAGGTTTAATGGTAATTTATGAAACAATCTTCATCTTAGACAGTCTCATGCCGCCCAAGGATATTGATGCGGCAATTGAGAAAATATCCGGAATTATTACTAAAGATAACGGTAAAATCCGGAAAGTCGATAAATGGGGGAAAAAACGACTGGCCTATGAAATCCAAAAGAAACAGTATGGATTTTATGTGGCAATAGAATTTGAAGGGAAAGGCGATATTCCTAAAAAGTTAGAAAATGATTATAATTACAATGACAAAGTCCTGCGCTATCTAACATATCGTTATGATAAGCATAAAATAAAATTAATGGAAGCTGAAGAAAAAAGAGAAGAAAAAACAACCGGTATGGAAAATCAAAGCGAACGGGAAAATACTGTTAAGCAGGATGAGGTGAAAGAACAAATTGAGCAAGCGCCCGCCGCTGAACAAACAGAGGAAAGTCCCGCAGAAACAGAAGCGGAACTTGGTGTTGATGAAATCGAATCTATAGAAGAAAAAAAAGAATAAAATTTAAAGGGATATAAAAAATGATTAAAATGAAAAGAAAACGTAGTTGTCATTTTTGTGTGGCGGGCGATATATATATAGATTTTAAGGATGAGCGCAGTTTATCGCGGTATCTAACGGAACAAGGAAAGATGATTCCGCGCCATACATCCGGTAATTGCGCCAAACATCAAAGAATGCTGGCACGGGCAGTTAAGCGCGCCAGACATTTAGCGTTAATTCCATTTGTCGCAGATTTTTCCCGCTAACTTAAAAGAAAAAAAAGGTGTTGTCACATGAATATTATATTACGTCAAGACTATGAAGGGATAGGCAAAACCGGCGAGCTTGCTAAAGTTAAAGATGGTTATGCCAGAAATTATTTAATTCCTAAAGGGATAGCATATATTGCTACAGAAGCAAATAAAAACCGCCTTGAAAACGATCTTAAACAACAAACCTGGCGTCAAACAAGAAACAAGAAAAAAGCAGAAGAATTATCCGAAACGCTGAAAAATGTTTCTTGTACTATTACGGTACAGGTTGGCGAAGAAGATAAATTATTCGGTTCAGTTACTTCTCAAAATATTGCCGACGCGCTTGCCGCCCAGGGTTATGAAATTGATAAACGTAAAGTTCTGTTAGAAGAACCGATTAAATCCCTCGGTATTTACTCTGTGCCGGTTAAATTGCATACTGATGTAGAAGCTACTGTAAAAGTCTGGGTTGTGAAAGAATAGAACAAAGGCGGATATATCCGCCTTTATTTTTCCCAAACCGTCGGGATTAATTGTTTTTTATCTCGAATATTCGGGAATAGATTTCAATTTAGAAATTTAGGTTTAAATAAAACAAATAAACACATATCCCGGCCCCTGCCACTTGGCACAACGAAGAATGAACGAATATGTTTGGATCATTCGGGGAGAAAAATGAGTAGTGGATTACCTAAGCTCTGAAATGTTGATGAAAATCATTACTCCGGTAATCCAACACTCCCTTCCTCTGCCTGCTTGCGGGCATGGCGCCGGCTAGGCACGGCAATATTCAATTCTTTAATCTAAACCCAAAAAACCATTTATTATAATGTCCTTTGCAGAAATAGTTTTTAACTTACCGATCAATCATGCTTATACTTACCGTATCCCCGGGGAAATTAAAAATCTATCTCCCGGTATGCGCGTATTGGTTCCCTTTGGAAAAAGAACTATTACCGG
>JAUXGF010000002.1 GCA_030622395.1 Calditrichaceae bacterium | reverse complement strand
GAATCAGGAATTTGTAATTGGGAATTTTCTTGTATCAGAGTTAAGCGAAACGGTCTCTGATACACACGGGGGGAATTATTCCGGTAGGCGCGTAAGGGCGAAGCGTTTTAGTCAATGATATTGAAATTACAGATGTAAGGGTGAAGCCTTTCTGGCAACGTCGTCACGTATCAGAGACCGCTTCGCTTAACTCTGATACGAGGGATAAACTATGGTTCACCAACGTTAAGCCGGATTATTTTTTAGTCCCAGCGGGACGAAATGTTTGTAGAAAAAAATACCCCAAAAAGTGGGAAGCCCCGTCGGGGCGGGATGAAAATTTGAAGTGACGAAGAGATCAAGAATTGGTTCCAAACCGCCGGGATGAAATTTGTTATTTCCGGTTTATCCGGATTAGGGATATACTTAAATAGAAGTGGTTTGTAAATAATACTTCGGAAAAAGCGCTAAGCTATCAGCTTTTATTAAGACATTTAAATCTGAATGGTTTTTGTATAAACCCTTGAAAGCTCTCAATTGTTAGCACAATACAAAAAAGCATAAACTAAATTTAAAACTAAAAGCTGATAGCTGACTGCTGATTGCTTTCATGCAAACCATTTATTTAGTAGTATAAATACCAACGGCTATATTTCAGCTAATCCATAATTCGCGTAGTGATAAATATTGTCAGGTCCTTTTTCTCCTTTTTAATTATTGTATGCCGGAAAAGGTAACCCAACAAGGGTATATCTCCAAGCAGCCAGACTTTTTCTACGGACTTGGTTTCCATTTCTTTTATAAGCCCGCCGATAACAACCGTCTCTCCGCTGTTAACCATAACCGTTGTTTTTACTTCACGTTTAGAAGTAACCGGTTGGGGATAATCGGCAGGACCGATATAATCGATAATCTCTTCTAAAACAGGATGAACGTTTAATGTAATTTTTTTGCCTTCATTTATGCGGGGAATTACTTCCAGATTAATATTCACTTCTTTTTCCTTGTATGAGTAAAGGTCGCCGGCAATTAAAGAAATTATTTGTTCCCAATCGGGATCGGTTGTTTGTTTTTTTAATACATTTAAGCAGTTTACAAGCGGGATGCCGGCCTTGAGCAGAGTTTGAAGCTGCTTAGTGAAACTTGCTATATCCGCATTTTTTATTTTAATATGTGAAAAACTGCTTTTTGTGCGTTTTACAGTTTTTTCTTCTAATTTAATGGGAATAAGGGTTTGCTTTTTAAGCTGCTGTAAACCCTCGTCTTCATTTGACGCTAAAATGACTCCCTGTATTTGATTGCCTTCATGGTCAATGGCAGTATATTGAAAAGCCGGCATTTTTTTATCCTTCTAATTTGACATATGGAGAGCTCATATTATGTTACCAGTTCCCAATAATAGTTCATTATAACATTTCCCCAAAAAACGAAAATTAATAAACCTGACGCAATAAAAGGACCAAGTGGAATATAATCCCCGGCTTTTATTTTGCTGATCAGTCTTAAGATTATTATGGCTATCAGTGTAAGTACAAATCCAAAATAAACCGAAGGAATTATCATTTTCCATCCCATATAAAATCCAGCCACGGCGACAAATTTAACGTCCCCCATCCCCAGGCTTTCTTTTTTAAAAATAACTTTTCCTAATAAGGCGATAAAAAACATGACGGCTCCTCCGGTAACAAAACCAATTCCGGCTTCAATCCATGGAATAGTTTTAAAAATTAAATTAATGCCAACCCCGGCGCCTATCATAAAGAAAAGAATATTGTTAAGGATCAGATGCGTTTTTAAATCAATAAAACCGATGATAATCAGAAAATAAATAAAAACTAAGTAAAAGATAAGTTCGGCGTTTAATCCAAATTTAAGATAAGTTAAAACCGTTAATAAACCGCTTAAAAGCTCTACAAGCGGATATTGTAATGAGATTGACTTTAAGCAGTTTTTACATTTCCCGCCAAGAATAATATATGATATTAATGGTATATTGTGATAAAAAGGAATAGATACTCCACAGTGAGGGCAACGGGATGATGGGTAGATAATCGATTTTTTAAGGGGAAGCCTGTAAATACATACATTTAAAAAACTTCCGATTAACATTCCGAAGATAAAAAATAATATTATTATCATAACAGCGGCTCTTAAAATATTGTTAGTTTCAGATACTTATTTAATTAGCGCTTGAGCGAAAACGCTTTTTTTGCAATACTCAGTAAACCGGAATCAGGATGATATTTTTTCCATTTTTCGTTCAAGCGCTAAACGGTAATATCATAAATCTTTATCCCGTCAAGCGGTCTTTTTGACGTTGATAATTAACCCTTGTAAGCAAGCGATTAATCCTGGCGAATAATATTTTCGGATTAAAGGGTTTTTTTATAAAATCATCGGCTCCGTGTTTTAATCCATCCAATTCATCTTCCTGTTTATTCAAAGAAGTAAGCATTAAAACCGGAATAGAGGAAAGATTTTGGTCTTGTCTGATACAATCTAAAAAATCGTATCCATTCATATTGGGCATCATCACATCAAGTATGATAACATCCGGAAATTCGGTTTCAAGTGTTTTAAGCGCAATTTTACCATCGCCGGCTTCCGATATTTGCCAACCGGTTTTTTCCTCAAAGGTTCTTCTAATCATTTTTCTAACAATTGAATCATCTTCAACTATTAGCAGCTTTTTCAACGTGTTCGGCGAAGAAGGCTGTTCTATTTCTATTTGCGGGCTTGTTTTCTTTTCCGAAAGTTTAATTAGTTTTGATGGTTTTTCTTTAGGATGTTTTTCAAAAATTTCAAGCAGTTTATTCTTTTCGGCGTTGATATCAATCACCCTGGAAACTTCCTGGACATCGGTAATGCCTTCGGAAATAAGGGATAGGGCGTCTTCAAATAGATTTCTAAAACCCTTGTTCCGCGCGGCGTTAATAATTTCCGGGTGTGAACTATTAGCGGCTATTAAATCTTTAATATCGCCGTCTAAATTAAGTATTTCGTAAACTCCTATTCGTCCTTTATAACCGGTATAAGCGCAGCGTTTGCACCCTTCGGCTGCAAAAAACTTTGTATTGTATCCTAATTTTTCCATAACAGGAACTACGCCGGTTGTTAATTTGTCCGGTTGGGTTTCATGTTTGCAAAAGGGGCATAGTTTTCTAATCAGCCGTTGAGCTACAATTGCCTGTAATGATTCGGTGATTTTGTAAATATCGAGTCCCATATCATGCAGCCGCGTAACGGTCGCTAAAGTATCGTTAGTGTGTAATGTGCTTAAAACGAGGTGTCCTGTTAATGCTGCCCGGATAGCAATTTCAGCGGTTTCTCTATCGCGGATCTCACCGACAAGAATTATATCCGGGTCTTGCCGGAGGAAAGACCTGAGCGCCGTTGCAAATGTGACTCCGGCTTTTTCGTTAACTTGCACTTGATTAATGCCTTCAATCATGTATTCGATGGGATTTTCTATAGTTAAAATGTTGTTTTTGCCGGAACGGATAGAATTTATTGCCGCGTATAAAGTGGTGCTTTTCCCGGACCCTGTCGGTCCAGTAACAAGAACAATGCCTTGCTTAGCGTCAAAGGCTTTTTGGAGCAGCTTTAAATTATGATCTCTTATGCCTAATTCGGGGAATGATACAAGAGCCGTTCGTTTATCTAAAATGCGGATTACAATTTTCTCGCCGAAATTTGCCGGTAATGCCGAAATTCTCATATCAATGTCTATATCGTCTACAAAAACTTTTGCCTTGCCGTCTTGAGGTTTCCGCGTCTCAGCTATGTTTAAATTTGATAAAATTTTAATACGGCTAATCAACGAGGGATGTATTGATTTTGGAAATTCGTGGGCTTTTTGCAATATACCGTCGATGCGGTAGCGGACTAAAACAATATCTTCTTTTGGTTCAATATGAATATCGCTTGCTTCTTGAGTAATTGCATCGCCAATAATTTGATCCACAATCTTAACGACTTGTGATTTGATTTCAACGCTTTTTTCCCCGGCAAAATGTAAATTTTTATAACCGGTTAAAGAATCTGTCTGACTTTCCGGAGCATAGAATTCATCAATTTTATTGCTAATTTGATTTCTAAAGGCAAAATATGGTTTAACATATTTACCGGTAAGTCGTTCTATTTCAGCTTCGGCTTCAAAGTCTGATGTATTAAAGCAGGCGATAGAGATTTGCTTTTCCATAATGTTAAAAGGAATAATTAAATATTTGCGGCAGATATCCTCAGGGATCAGGCGTATCAATTTTTTATCTATTTGAATTGTTTCTAAATTAACGGCTGGTATTTTAAGGGCGTCTTCAACAAAGACGGCGATTTCGTTTTCATGCAGATAGCTGTTTTTTGTAAGAATATCAAAGAAGTATTCTTCTTCTAAATAGCGTTGGCATAATTCTTCATAAAAAGACTGATCAATAATATTATAGTAAAGCAGCGCTTCCGCCAGCCAATTATCTTCAAATTCACGAAACGATTTCATATCAACCAATTTATTATGTTTTAATTAGTGAAATTATCGGTTTTAATAAATCAAACTAAAGTAATATTTTATAAAATTTATATATTCTTAGATAATTAAAGGATATAAGAATAAAGTTAATGTTTGTATGCGTTGATATATTCAAAACCTCAGGTACGGAATAGAACAAATTTACACGAAAAAGGTTAAAAAATATTAAAACAATTCATTCTCAGATATTTAAATTTGATGAAAATAGGCGGCTAAGTAATACTGCAACAGCATGAGTGTAGGGATATGCATAGTATATAAATAAATATGTTTTCCCTGATATATCGGGTCGATGCAAGGCGTAAAGAAAATAACGTTATCAAACCGTAACTCTTTTAACGAAGCGGCTAATTGCTGGGCGCCTTCGTGGAATAAAACAAAATAATCCTGACGCACAGGGATAGACATGTTGTTTCAATTGAAATATATTTGTTGCATGCTTAAATAATAATTATATTGTATATCAATTGCAGATATTCAATTGATATTTTAATATCCTTAAATATTTAATTCTTAAATTGTATTTTTACTTACAAGTAATGGGTGGGTTTTTATGGAAGAAAAAAAAATTAGGAAACCGGCTGTTGCGGGAATGTTTTATTCTAAGCAGCAAGGCACGCTGGAGCGTGAAGTTGCGGTTTTTTTAGAAAATTCGCCTAAGATTGAAATTGTTAATAAAATTTACGGCATCATTGTACCTCATGCCGGATATTTATATTCGGGCGGAGTCGCCGCCCGCGCATACCGCCAGCTTATTGATCGGGATTTTGATACGGTCGTAGTAATAGCGCCCAGCCATAGAATTTATTTTGAAGAAATTTCTGTTTATAACGGAAGCGCATATAACACGCCATTGGGAGACGTGCCGGTAGATTGTGATTTATCACGCCAAATAGCCGATCTTCATCCTAATATTGTTTATTCCGATCTTGGACATAATATTGACGAACATTCTTTGGAAGTTCAACTTCCCTTCCTGCAGCAGGTTTTATCCGAATTTAAGCTAATCCCCATTGTAATGGGAAATCAGGATTATTCGAACATAGAAATCCTTACTAACGCTTTAACCAAGATTTTGAAAAACAAGAACGCGCTGGTTGTTGCCAGTTCCGATCTTTCGCATTTCTATAGTTATGATAAAGCCTCTTTGCTTGATAATGTTGTTGTTGAAGATGTGCGTAATTTTGACGAAGAAAAATTGAATCGGGATTTGCAAAGCGGATTATGTGAAATGTGCGGCAGCGGTCCGGTAATTACAACCATGAAAGTTTGCAGAAATCTCGGAGCGGATAAATCAAAAATTTTAATTTATCGAAATTCAGGCGATGTAATGGACGACCGCAGCCAGGTTGTAGGTTATTTATCGGCTATGATGTATACTTGACCATACAGTATACCGATCTGCAATTGATTTGCAATAATGAGTATCCCCGATAAAAAGAATCGGGACAGGCGGTATAACTGTCAAGACGAAATGGTTAAACTGCCCCGATTCTCGGGATTTCGCTTCACTCAACAAACCATTTCTGTTCCAGTATATATGATTTCGATTAAACTTTTGGAGGCTATATGAAAAAGTGGATTATTCTTGGCGTAGTGATTGTAGTAATTATTTTAATATATTCTTTTTTTAAAGGGTCTTATAATAATTTTGTGACAATGGAAGAGAGTGTTAAGCAAAAATGGTCGCAGGTGGAAAATGTTTATCAACGCCGCGCGGATTTGATTCCGAATTTAGTGGAAGTTGTGAAAGGTTATGCCAGCCACGAGCGCGAAACATTAGAGGCGGTAATAAATGCCCGTTCTAAAGTCGGCGGACAGGTAAATGTAGGATCGGATGTGCTGAATAACCCGGAGGCTTTCGCTAAATTTCAACAGGCACAGGGCGCGTTAACTTCCGCTTTGCAGCGTTTGATGGTGGTTGTTGAACGCTATCCGGAACTAAAAGCCGACGGGCGTTTTGCCGATTTGCAAACGCAATTGGAGGGTACGGAAAATCGTATCAGCGTCGAACGCGGGCGATTTAATGAAGCGGTTCAGATATATAACACAGCGGTTCGCAAATTTCCGGATATGATTTTAGCCAATATGTTTGGCTTCCGTAAAAAGGTTTATTTTAAAGCGGACGCCGGAGCTGAAAAAGCGCCGCAGGTTAAATTTTGATCGGCTGCAAATTTTACCGTTAACAATAATACCTCAGTGACGGTGTGAGGAATTTATTTGGGTGTATATTTGGAATAACACAAACCCACCCCTTCTCTGAGGTTTTACCATTAACAGTCAAGGCAGCTTGCATTTTGGAAATAAAGCCGAAGATTGATTGTTTTGAAATGAGGAAACTATATGTTTTGTAATAAATTTTTAATCATATTTCTTTTTTCTTTATTTATAAATGTTTTTGCCCAGGATGCGCTTCCCGAAAAGCCGGACTCATGGGTAAATGATTACGCAAATGTACTTTCCAATTCCGAAGAACAGTCTTTAATAAATATGCTGGAGGGTCTGGAAAGCCGTTCATCTAATCAGATATTTATCGCTATTTTTAATAAGATGCCTGAAAATTATTATCTTGAAGATTTTGCCGTTAAGCTTTATAAAAAATGGGGAATAGGTCTTGCTGATAAAGATAACGGCATTTTAGTGGTGGTTTTTATTCAGGATCATGAAATACGCATTGAAGTAGGCTATGGGCTGGAAGACGTTGTAACCGACGCCCAATCAGGAACGGTGATCAGGGAATTTATGGCTCCTCATTTTAAAAAAGGAGATTATTACGGCGGGCTTAAAGCGGCATTAGAAGTATTGATCCCTGCTGCCGAGGGGAAATATAAAATACCGGTTAAAAAAAGTAAAAAATCCAGAGGCACGTCTTCTATTGGAATAATTATCGCTATTATGTTTTTTATAATTATTTCCAGATTTTTAAGAGGCGGCGGATCTACAGGATATGGAACAAGAAGAAGAGGATCCGTATTGGGCGGACCGATAATATTTGGCGGTTTTGGCGGAGGAAGCTCGGGGGGCGGCAGTTTTGGTGGAGGTGGATTTAGCGGCGGCTTTGGCGGTATGTCGGGCGGCGGCGGAGCCAGCGGTGGATGGTAAAAATGGCGGCGGAGGATTTACGATCCGCTCCAACAAGCATCTGTTTAAATGAAAACATTCCCATCCCGATTTTTTAGGTTCGGGATAATACAAGTAAATAAACGAGACTAATAATGAACGTTAAAAAATTTTTTACGAAGGAACAAAAAGATAAAATAGTTAATTCCATAAAAGAAGCCGAAAAAGAGACGTCCGGCGAAATCCGCCTCCATTTGGAATCAAAATGTAAAGGCGATGCATTGGAGCGGGCTGTTAAAGTTTTTAAGAAGTTAAAAATGCATCAGACTCAATTGCGTAACGGCACGCTAATCTACTTAGCCGTTAAAGACCGGAAATTTGCTATTTACGGAGATGAAGGTATAAATGAAATAGTCCCCGAAAATTTCTGGGAAGACGTTAAAGAGGAAATGCAATCACGTTTTGCGAAAGGTGATTTTGCAGAGGGTATCAGCGGCGGTATTTATCGTGTGGGCGAAAAACTGAAAGAATTTTTCCCATATCAGGAAGATGATGTGAATGAACTTCCCGATGATATTTCGATTGGAGAATAAGCAGAGAGTTTTACATTAATGAGTTAAAATTTTATTTTATATTTGTTACATTACCGGCAGCTTTTCTGCCTGCTAATAATTGATTTGCCGCTTGATTCTATATTATTCAAATTCGGAGAAACTCTCTCATTTTTCTGCCACCCACGAAGTGGTGCCTGTGGCATAAGACACAAAGACTCAAAGTATTAATAAATATTTTTTCTTTGTGCCTTGGTGTCTTAGTGGCTATTCCCGATGCATCGGGACAAATATATTTGGTTAGATTTTTAGATATAATATTAATAAGGATACATGATAAATATTTTACTTGTTGCCGGCGAAGTATCCGGAGACAGCCACGGCGCGGAACTTGTACGCGAACTGAAAAAAATAGATTCTAAAATTTCCATATTTGGCATTGGCGGCGATTCGCTTAAAATGCAGGGTATGGAAATTTTATTTCATATAAAAGACATGGCTTTTTTAGGGATTGGCGAAATCATTCGTCATTTGCCTTTTATAAGACGCGTGCATCAAACTTTAATAAGCCGTATAAAAAGTGAAAACCCTGTATGCGCTATACTTATTGATTATCCGGGGTTTAATTTAAGATTAGCCAAATCGTTAAAGAAATCAGGGATACCGGTAGTTTATTATATCAGTCCGCAGTTGTGGGCATGGGGCAAAGGGCGCGTTAAAAAAATCCGCCGCTATGTTGATAAAATGCTGGTTTTATTTCCTTTCGAGAAAAAGTTTTATCAACGGCACAATATTGAAGCGGAATATGTCGGGCATCCGCTTGTGGATAAACATTCACATTATTTGCCAAAAGAAACAAAAAAAATTAATCATGGGCAAATTATTATCGGACTGCTTCCCGGAAGCCGCCGGCAGGAAGTAACTTCATTGTTGCCGAAAATGATACAAACAGCGCGCATATTATACAAGGAAGAAAAGATTAATCAGGCTGAGATCGTAAAAGTTAAACATTTGCCATTAGAGATTTATCAGGCTTTATTAGATAAAGAGGATCGCTTTATAAAGATAGTTGAAACGCCTCTGGAAAATAATCTTCCCCGTTACGATGCTGTAATCGCCGCTTCGGGTACAGTTACATTAGAAGTCGGTTATTTTTGCGTGCCGCTGCTGATTGTTTACCATGTAAATGAATTAACTTACTGGCTGGGCAGACTTCTAATCAAAGTTGATTATATAGGTTTAGTCAATATCGTTGCGGAAACACAAGTAGCGGCAGAATTAATTCAGCGTGATTTTACTCCGCTAAAAGCCGCTCAAATCATGGAAAACATGTTAATCCCTAAAGAAAATTTAAGTATCCGTCAAAAACTAACGATTATAAAAGATAAATTAGGAACCGGCGGAGCATCATCCCGGGCAGCGCGGGAAGTATGGGATTTTATCCAAAAGCAACGGTAAGAAATGATGAAAAAGTGGAGTAGTGGATTGATGGATTAATGGAAAGAAAGAAAAGACCTCAAAGGTTTTCGAAAACCTTTGAGGTCTCTGAAGGCTTTAAAATTTATTAATTAAAAGGATTTGAAAATTGCAGCAACCTATTAAAAATAATAATTATAAATTAGATTTAATTAAAGAAGCGCATCAATTCGGGGATGGACGAATCATAATAGAACGGGTGCGCAATCTGGATAATTTGATCGATCAAGTTAGCGATGACCAATTTAATGTTGACGAGCGTTTGCCTTACTGGGCGGAACTATGGCCTTCAGCAATTGCCTTAAGCCGTTTTGTGGCTAACAATTCAGACCTTGTTAAAAGCAAAACAACGCTTGAATTAGGCTGCGGGCTCGGGCTAACTTCTATAAGCATCTCCTTGCAAAACCCGTCTTATTTACTGCTTACCGATTACGAACAGGGCGCGCTTGATATGACTATGCATAATTTTAAATTAAACAGACTGCCTTTGCCTGATTTAAAACAACTTGACTGGCGTTCGCCTGATTTGGACAGGCAGTTTCAGCGGATCATTGCATCGGATATTATTTATGAAGAACGTTTCTTCCACCCGTTAATTGAAATATTTCAATCACACTTGAGGGATGACGGTAAGATTATTATTGCCGAGCCTAACCGTTCTGTTTCCCGTGAATTTTTCGAAATGCTCCGTAATCATGGTTATATATATTCTGTTACTAATAAATCAGTCATGCAAAACAATCAAAACATTATAGTTTCCATATACATTATAGAAAAGCAAAAAAATGAATAGAGGTATTACTAATAATTATCTGACAATTAAACTTCCCGTCCTATCAGAGAGCTTTGAATAGGGTAAATATCCCCCGACCATCAGGGGTTGCAGTATACTGTTTTTCTGTCATTTCGAGGATCTTTTAACGAGAAATCTATTGCTATTATTGACGTTATATCCCGATTCTCGGGACACTCCGTTCGAAATGACATTTTGGGTATTCTGCAACTCCCTGTCATTCGGGACTATACAATAAATTGAACGTGTTAAATATTACTTTGGAGAAAAATGAACAAGCCGCGAATTCTTGTTATAGATGATGATCAGGCGCACCGTGAAGGTATGGTGGTTTTATTAGAAGATGAAGATTACCAGGTAGATGATGCAGAGGGCGCTGAGACGGCTTTAATTCTAATCAAAAAATATAATTATGATCTGATCATTACTGATTATAAAATGCAAAAGATTGACGGTATGGAATTACTTAAGCTAATAAATGATTTTGACCCTCTGCTTAAAGTAATAATGGTAACCGGTTATAGTTCCATAGAACATGCCGTTCAGGCGGTGCATTTAGGAGCGCTCGATTACATCCCCAAGCCGATTGATCCTGTAAAATTAAAAGCCGTGGTCAGCCGGGCATTGACCGTACCTAAATTAGAAAGTGATATTAAAGAAAAAAGAATCGCTGTCCCGGCTCGCTATATTCATTTCGGCGAAATTATCGGTAAGTCGCGCGGCATAAAAAATGTAATAAAAAAAATAAATGAAATTACTGATATTGACGTTCCTGTTTTAATTCACGGCGAAAGCGGAACAGGGAAGGAACTGGTAGCCCGGGCGCTGCATAACGAGTCTAATCGAAAAGATAAACCATTCATTGCCGTAAATACCGGAGCTATTCCCAAAGATTTAATCAGTTCCGAGCTTTTTGGTCACGAGAAGGGCGCTTTTACGGGAGCCGTTGAAGCAAAAAAGGGAAAGTTTGAGGAAGCCGACGAAGGCACACTATTTTTAGACGAAATCAGTTCGATGAGCGAGCAGGTGCAAATTGCGCTGTTGCGCGTTTTAGAAAACAATCAAATTGAACGCGTAGGGGGCAGTCATATTATACCGGTAAATGTAAGAATTGTCGCCGCCACTAATGAAAATTTAAATGATTTAATTGCCAATGGAAAATTTCGTGAGGATTTGTTTTATCGTCTGAATGTTTATAATATCGAATTGCCTCCCCTGCGGGAACGAAAAGACGATATATTAATCATTGCCGAATATTTTTTGGATCGTTTTAATAGGGAATATGGAAAACAAGTCAGCGGGATAGAACCGGAGGCGGCGGATATTTTGAATAAGTATACATGGCCGGGGAATATCCGGGAATTACGCAATATTATTTTGCGTGGTATGATCTCGGCAAAAGGAAGTATAACAAAAAAAGATTTACCCGCCATTGTCAAACAAGGTATGCTGCCCGGGCAGGAAATACGTTTTCCCGCAGGAACTCCTTTACCGGAAATTGAACGGGTCACAATTATTAAAACACTGCAAATAGCAAAAGGCAATAAATTAAAAGCAGCGGAAATGTTAGGTATAAGCCGGCGTTCGCTTTACAATAAATTGGAAGATTACAATATTAAAGACGATGAATTCAGTTAACAGCAAATTCGATATCAAAACGATTACCGGTATATGTAATTCGGAATCAAAATTTGTAAAGCATATCACCGACAAATTAAACGGTCATCAGCAAAGATCTTATATTTATAAAAAAACTAAGTCAATTGACGCCGCTGTTTTAGCGCCGATCTTTTTTAAGAATAATGAAGCTCACCTTCTATTCACCAAACGCACCGAGCAAGTAGAACATCACAAAGGGCAAATTTCATTTCCCGGCGGAAGTCGTGATGATAACGATTCCTGTTTAGTAAAAACAGCTTTACGCGAAACCGAAGAGGAGGTAGGGATATTAGAAAAAGATATTTCTATCATTGGGCAGACGGATCTGTTTTTAACAAACTCAAATTTTTTAATAACACCCTTTGTTGGAATCTTTAAATACCCATATCCTTTTAAAATTAATGATGCGGAAATCGACCGCTTAATCGAAGCGCCCTTGTCTCATCTTATTCGTGATGATATTTTTGAAGTAAAGCCATATCAAACCGACGGCTATTTATGGGATATGCATTATTATTATTACGGCGGCGATATGATTTGGGGAGTAACGGGTTTTTTGTTGAGCAATTTTTTATCGATCGTTTTTAATATGCCGCGTAATCTTAGTATCCCCCCAAAATTAATATAAATATAGAATACGATTATAAAACCTAAACGTTCAGCCCGTGTGAAGAATTGGAGTGATGGATCGGTGGTTAAATAGTTTCCCAACGAAAACTAACCAAAACTGTCGCTGCTCCTGCCGGCGGTAGAAATGATAAAAATATGTATTTTCGTTTAGGCGCTAAATATTTACATTCCGTTCCTATCGCAGACAATCCATTCTTCAAAGACCTCAAAGGTTTGGGAAAACCTTTGAGGTCTTTTTTTTCCTATTATTTCATCTGTATAATTGTATAAAGTAGATAAATTTGGGCACTTGTTCTTAAACAGGAAATAGACTAAATTAATTGTCGCAGCGACTTTTGAATTATTTAATTTGAGAATAATTAAATAATTGATTTTTCCCCAATGAACCGAAACATAGATTGGAGATTGAATGAGAATAATCTTGGGTTTGATGTTCATAATTTCCCTTGCTTTTAGCCAGGACAAGGGGGACTGGCAGACTATTACAACCATGAACGATGTTACCGATTTGGTTATTGGTCAGGATAAAGTCTGGTTTGCTTCAACGGGCGGTATATTCAGCTATAATAAATCTACAGGGAAAACAGAAAGATTTACGAATATTGAAGGTCTGCAATCAATCAACCTGGATGCTATTGAGCTGGATACGCATGACAACGTGATAGCCGGCGGATATAAAGGGATTATCGAAATCTATAATAAAGATACAAAATCCTGTAACCATCTTTCTGATATAAGCGGGAATGCTGTAAAAGATTTGCTTTTTCAAAACGACACATTATGGGCTGCGGCGGGGAAAGGCGTAGCAGTTTTCCTGTGGAATGGAAGCGCTTATAAATTCAGGAGTTTTTTTAATATTTTTGAAATTTTACCAGACGAAGTTTTTTATATACAGCTATTTGCCGGCAGGATATGGCTGGGCACAAATAAAGGATTGCTTACAGCTCCGGCAGACCTGTCAAAATATACAATTGAGAATCCCGATCTTTGGGAATTATTTGACACATCAAACGGCTTAACTTATAATAAAGTTTTAGATATGCAGATAATAAACGGTAAACTATGGGTCGGGACCGGTTCGGGCTTGGTGACTATTGACTCTTCTTTGAATATTCAAACGGAAACTTCCTGGGGAGGCTACATATCTAATTTTCTGACCCAGGTAGGCGATACTATCTATATTGCTAATTGTTCCCGTGATTATTCCCGCTATTATTCTTATACATCCCAAACGGGCAGGGTAAAGGAATATAACTTTGACAGTAATATTACTATCCTGCGGGCTGACGATTCAGGCAGGTTATGGCTTGGGTTGGATGAAGGCGGATTTTATTGTTCGGATTGGGACAAACCTTTTAAATTTGACGATCCCGCTAAAAACGGCGTGCGTTATATTATTAAAGATTCGGATAAAAATATTTGGGCAAGCACAGGTAAAATTAAATCAACCCCCAATCAGGGCTTTTTTATAAATAACGGACAAAAATGGACAAGCATTGAATTTAGCGGTTACAGGTGGTCTGATTTAGGGAATACGGACGTCATTTACGAAGACCGTTTTAAAAATATCTGGTTAGGCAGTTGGGGCGGCGGCTTAATGGTTAAACGAAATGATGAGTTTTTATATTTTCATAATTATGAAAGCGCCGGAGCAATGTATATCACTACAAAGGATTCTTGTGAGACTGTTGAACTTCCGGTTTTAGACGAAATGTATAGGGGCTTTTTTAGACCGGTGCCGATTACTTCTTATACTGACCCGGACTATGAAGTTATTACTACCATTAAAGAAGATAATTACGGCAGATTGTGGTTTGGGAATTATTGGGCTGATAATGATAGTTTAATAGCTGTTGCTCCATACACTAACGATGGTTTTGTCAGCCTTAATAAAAGCGACTGGACTTATTTTAGTAAAGTCGACGGGATTAATCCTGCAACTGAAGGCGGTGTTTGCTGTATTGTTTTTGGTGATGATGACATGGCTTGGATAGGCACACTAAGGGATGGCGTTTATATTTTGGATTATAACGGAACCTTAAAGGATAAAAATGATGATAAAGTATACCATTATGATACCAATAATGGTTTATGCAGCAATTACATTTTATCCCTGGCTGTAGATAGGGACGGTACGGTTTGGATTGGCACTGCTGGCGGTTTAAATTCTTTCGACGGCATTAATGTTTACAGACATGTTGGAGATTTAACAGGCGAGACCGGCCCGTTAGAAGACCGTATAAATCAAATTTATGTAGACTCCTATAATAATAAATGGTTTGCCACACCCGCCGGTTTGAGCGTTTTAAGAGCCGGTAAAAGCGCATGGGAAGCGCATGCCTGGCAAGGGTTCACTACAGAAAACAGCGGTTTGGTGGACAATGAAGTGCATAGCGTATATGTGGATGCGGCAACATCGGAAGCGCTTATAGGCACAGAGCAAGGGATTTCGATTTACAGAGGAGCCTTTGCCGAAATTCAGGAAGATTATTCCCAAACGATTGGCGGTCCTAATCCGTTTATTTTAGACGGCGGCGATCAAAAATTTATTTTATGTAACTTAGTAAATATTTCCACCGTTAAAATTCTTAATTTAAACGGCGCGCTTGTCCGTGAATTAACTATCGAAAATCATCTTGTCGACGGCGGGCGGGCTGTTTGGGATGGACGCGATTCGTTTGGTAAACAAGCGGCTACAGGGATTTACTTTTATTTAGCCTTTACTGAAGACGGCAAATCAATTGCAGGTAAAATAGCAGTTATAAGAAAGTAAGCTATGATTAAATCGCTGTATATTAAAAATTTTGCCTTAGTTGATGAAATAAAAATCGACTTCCGGGCAGGGTTAAATATTATCACCGGTGAAACAGGCGCGGGTAAATCGATCATAGTGAATGCTCTCGGTCAATTATGCGGCGGACGCAGCAGCGCCGATCTTATTCGAGCCGGAGAAAAAAAGGCGGTCATCGAGGCGCATATTGACGCGGTTCCGTCTGTAGAATTAAAAAACTTAACTGATTCTTTAGAGCTGGATATTGAAGACTTTCACTCAATTATTTTTCGTAAAGAAATTAACGCTAATGGAACGGCGCGGATTTTTATTAACGACTCGCCGGTCACGCTTGCCCGCTTAAATCAATTAAGCTCTTTGTTAATAGATTTTCACGGTCAGTATCAACATCAACGCCTGCTGCATCCCGAAAACCACATTTATTATTTAGATGAGTTTGGTTCTCTTTCCGGACAAATTAATGACTTTAGCCTACTTTTGAATAAATATAACACTGCCGTTAAAAAATCTCAGGAATTAAAAGCCAGCCAATTGCGCGCCTTTCAAATGCAAGATATGTATCGTTATCAGCATGATGAATTAGCCAATGCAAATTTAGATGCGCAAGAGTTGGATAATCTAAAATCGGAAATGCGGATTTTAGCTAATGTTGAATCTCTGCATCAATATGGTAAAGAGTTAACGGACTCTCTTTATAGCGGTGAAACCAATGCCGGACAACTACTTGCAGATGCAGAAGAGAATTTGAATAATCTGGCTGAACTGGACGATCATTTTTTAGGGTTATGCGAAAATTTATCAGCCGCAAGGGAAGCGGTTGAAGAGATTGGGCGCTTTACCGAACAGTATCTTTCTAATCTGCAATTTAACCCGGAGCGCATGGAATTTATACATCAGCGTATTGCCCAGTTAGAATTTTTACTCAAGAAATATCAAAAATTAAATATTCAAGAGTTAATAGATCTGCAGGAAGAGATAGGACGGCTTTTGGGTGATATGGAGCAGTTTGACGATGAAATTAAGGATAAGGAAAAGGAAATCGTTGAAATTTCCAAAGAAATAGTCGGATTAGGAAAATTAATTTCGCAGCGGCGCAAAGAGACTGCTGAAATATTTCAACAAAAGATAACAGGAATTTTATATGAAATTGGTATGCCGCACGCACAATTTTTAGTCCGGCAAGATTTAAACGAACAGGAAAACGCCGGTTTTGTAATCGACGGGAAAAAGGCTGCTGCAAATAGGCGGGGCTTCGATCAGATTATTTTTGAGATTACAACAAATGCCGGCGAAAAATTAAAACCATTACACAAAACAGCATCCGGCGGCGAAATTTCACGAATTATGTTAGCTTTAAAATCAGTTCTCGCGGAAGCCGATAAAACGCCGTCATTGATTTTTGATGAGATTGACTCCGGAATTTCAGGGAAAACCGCTCAGATTGTGGGACGAAAAATGTTTGAATTAGCTCGTTATCACCAAATAGTTTGCGTAACCCATCTCCCTCAAATTGCCGCTTTTGCCCGTTATCATTATAAAGTCGCAAAGTTTATCGAGGGAAAACGGACATTCATCAATATATCTTTGCTGGATGATTCGGGGCAGGTAAAAGAAGTGGCTAATCTGCTTGGGGGGAAAGATATATCACAGCAGGCGCTGGAAAACGCCCGTCATTTAATTTATGAAGCTAAAAATTTGCAGATCTAACTCAGCCCATTTGTTTGTAAATTTAGTAAAACCTCAGTTTCCGGTCGGTACATGAACTTGGTACAAGGATTAATGAAGTGTCACTATGTCCCTACCAGTCGGGGATGATACGAGAGAAGTCCCGATGTATCGCATAGGCGTTTTAACACAACTTGTGGCTTATTTTTGAATTGCCATCCCGATGCATCGGGGTGGATACTAAAATATCTTATACTAATTTGGGGTTTTAACCCCGAATATTTTAATAGAAGGGGTTAAAACGGCTCAGTTGCAAATTTAGTGGGGATTATTTAATTCAACTATATGGGACATTTATAATTAAACTTATAAAAAATGAAGATTGAATAT
>JAUXGF010000117.1 GCA_030622395.1 Calditrichaceae bacterium | reverse complement strand
TAAAATATCCGGTTCTAAATCTTCATTAACATCTACGCTTTTAACAGAGTAATTCAGGAAGTCTTTTACAAACCGGCTTACAAATCCATTGCCCTTGCCGACTTCTAAGATTGTATCCTCTATTTTAGCAAATTTTTTAACAAGCTCAATTTGTTCTATAAAGGAATACATCCGTTCGCGTTTTAAATAACCGCGGTCAAAATAATGGTTTTTATTGATTTTTGCTTCGTTGTTCATAATTATTTATTGAAAGCTATCAGCGTTCAGCTATCAGCAATCCGCGTTCAGCGTTCAGCGTTCAGCTTTCAGCTTTCTGCGGCGGGGCGGGAAAAGTCTTTCAACTCACCCCCTAAATCCCCCTCTCTTTAAAAAATATAGGGGGACTTGGATCCCCTTCCCTATTGTATTAGGGAAGGGTTACCCCGATATCGGGATGCAAGCAGGGACGGGTAAAAAAAAACTGCGACAGAACCCCGTCCCTTAGGGAAATGCTGACCGCTGACTGCTGATAGCTGAGTGCCGAGTGCTGTCTGCTGATCGCTGAATGCTAAATACTAAATACTCTAATCGTTTGCTTCTTTAAAAATTTTGTTGATCTATTAAAAATCCAAAATCTCTCTGGAATCTAATTTTTCCTGAAGTTTGAGTAATGAATTGGACATTTCGTTTAAACGGTTATATGCATCGCTGTACAAAACTTCTTTCATCTTTTCATGCAATTCATCGCTATCGAGGGAAAAGTCAAAGCCAGCCAGCATATTGAAATTTCCATAAGTCCATTTGTATTCCAAAGGCTGCAAATCTGACTTATACGGCAGAACGGTTTTCCCGACTCCCAAACTTTCCAAGCGCCTTCCGTTGCCCTCTTGCTCCGAATGAGAAGGGATAACTATAGACGGTTTGCCTGCCAGTAAAACTTCCATTGTTGTACTGTAGCCGCCGTGATAAATAACCAGATCGCTCTGCTTGATGGCTGATGTTCCATTAATCCAATCAACAAAAAAAACATTTTGGGAAAGTTCTTTATATTTTTTAGCGGCAATTCGCCGGCCTGTGGACACCAGAACCTTAAATTCAGTTTTATTAAAAATATCAAATATAGCGTCAAAAAATTGTATTTCCTGACCGCGTTCCGCGCCGCCGCCGATGGTCACAAAAATCCTTGGATATTCATTTTTTTCAGCAAAAAAGGGAATTCTTTGATGTTGATGATAATCTTCTGTAAACGCTCCGCCATAGATTACATTATTACCGTTAATTTTTACCGGTTCCATCTTTTTATCCGCTGGGATAAGATAGCGGTCCCCGCGCAGCAGATCTTCCGTTTTTTGAATATCTTTTAAATTAAGCTTGGAAATGATTTTATTAAACGGGGCTAAAGCGTCCGGTTCGATTAAATGCCCGCTCGGCTCTTCCCACCAAAAAAAGTCCGGATGCGGCGGGAAACCGGCAAGACGCGTAATTTGGATAACCGGAATACTGTTTTTCCTGCCTAAAATATATGTTAAAAAATGAGTGTCGCCGACAAGCGCATCAGGCTTAAATTTATTAATAATACGCTGAAAACGCTTAATACGGGAATTAACAATCTTTTCACTGAGATAACCGTCGCGCGGTACCTGATAAGCAAGACTGGAAAATTCCACAAAAGCCGGAGGCTTTGTAATTTTCGATTTTAAATTAACAAAAGGGCGGTGAGGTCTTTTAAATTGATATTTTATAAATTTTTCAATTTTTGTCTTAAACGCAAAAGTTTCCAGCCCGGCGTTTAATCCGTTAACATAATGTTTTGGCTCAAGTACGACAGCCGTATTATGTCCGTGCGCTTTCATCTTTTTTGCCAAAAATATACAGCGTGAAACATGCCCGTATCCGCCGCCATGATCGCTGGGAATAAATAGAACCTTAGCCATTTTTTCCTTTCTCTAATTTAGTCAGTAATTGAATTTCCCCTGTATTGCCGTTTACCAATATGCGGTCGCCCGTTTTAAGAGACCCGGTCGCCCGTTGAACTCCTGCAATCATCGGAATGCCGTACTCCCGCGCTATTATTGCGCCGTGGGACAATGCCCCGCCTATTTCAGTTACTATACCCGAAGCCAGCACAAACAAAGGCGTCCAACCCGGATTTGTAAAGCGAGTAACTAATATATCTCCTTTTTTCATCTGCGTAAAGTCTTCTGCAAATAAAATTATATTTACCCGTCCTTCGACTATCCCTCCGCTGCAGCCGATCCCTGACAGGTGAAAACTTGACTGTTTATCATTAACTGCAATAGGTATCCATACATCGCCAACCTGTTTTATCTGCGCTGGATGCTTTTCCTCGCTATATTGTTCTCTTTTTTTCTTGCGTTTATTTATCAATTCTTTAATGGACTCCACGCCGATTTTATTAAAGACCAAATTTCTAATACCGGCGTTTGTAATGAATAAAATATCGTTTGCATTATCAATTATATTTTGTTTCTGCAATTCTTTCCCAATATCCATTAAATGTTTTTTCAATTCACTATGCGCTTTAACAAAAGCCTGTTTTAAATTTTCACGTTGTGTGGAAAAAAATTCAGTCTTCTTTAAAAGATATATAAAAAAGATGCGCCGAAAAATATTTTTAAACCCTTTAATATGAGCAAACGCATTTTCTCTATTCTTTATTCTCCGGGAACTTAATTTCTTTACCTCTTCTTCCAAATCATAGCTGCCGGGCGCTTTAAGATAATTTTGAATATTAGTAAAAATGTAGCTTTTGTCCTCGCGCCATCTTGGATAAAACAATTCAAATTCATGTAATGCTTCGTGACCATATTCATTTATGAAATCTTCAATTTTGGCGGCAATCTCTTCACCGTTATCAATTTTCGATAACTTCTCTTCTATTAAATCAATTGGCTCTTTTTCAAAAATAATAAACGCCTCTTTATTAGAACTGATTTGCTTTGCCAGATTCCAAAGAGCTATTCCGCTTTTTGCGCTTTCCGCGGAATTTAATCCGATAAGCAGATCATCAACACTGACCGAGGGCTCTCCAGCAAACCATTCCTTACATATTTTTTTTAGATAATGATAATATACTTCAGCAAAAATCGTACCTGAAATATGCAAAGCCATAGTTCTTTTATGCAGATTAAAATTTTCTAAACTTTTCTTGTATGAATACCGGGTATCGCCGCCGTCTGAAAATTTAATACGTATCAATTTCCGCCTGAAACTATTTAGATGTCTTTTAATTTTTATGGGAAGCGTTACTGTAAATATCCCAATATGTAACATTGACCATAATGTTTTTAAAATATAAAATATTAAAGCCGTTGATTTTTTAATTTTATTAATGCTTTTTTCGCGGATTGATTTTATATACTCACTAATATAAAAAAGTTTCAGGATTTTATTAAATTCAGTTTTATTAAAATATACTTTGCCCTTATACAAACTAAAAAGTCCGCAATCAGGATATTTTTTAACGGCTAATTTTTTTAAAAACCAGACTGTGGAGTCGTTTGTGATTGATTCAAGAATACTCCAGCAGTATGGCGTTACAACATCGGGAATAACTTCGCCGACATTTTCATTAGTCCATAAAATCCATTCAGCCTCGGATATGGCAAACGTAGTGATTGGCCGGTATTGCAAAAAGTACATCCTGCCTATATGTAAAGCCCATTCAATATCCGCCGGCTTATTAAATTCCTTCTCTATCTGCAGAGACTGTATAATCAGATTTTTAAAAAATCGTTTGTATCTTTGTTCAACTAAATTTTCATCAATAAATTTTTCTTTAGCACGGTTATAGATAAGATGGACGGGCGTTTGTCTGCCGCTCACCAGCTTTTCACACGCCCCCTGTATATACTCTAACACCAATTCGTTTTTATTATGATTTTTTGGATTTACAGTAAACAAGACCCCGGAAATTTGCGGCTGCACCATCTTCTGAATAATTACGCCCATACCTAAATTCTGCAAACTCAGTCTCATCCTTTTATGATAATAGACGGCGGATCTATTCCACTGGGAAGCCCATACTTTTTTTACAGCCTCCTGCAGCGCGTAGATATTTGCCTCTACATTTAAAACCGTAGTAAATTGCCCGGCAAATGAATGCTCTACTAAATCTTCCATAACAGCCGAAGACCGTACGGCTAATTTCACATTTTCTGATTTATTAAAACTTTTACAAATAAGCTCCAACTCTGTTGCCAGCGGAAATGACATTCTGCCGTTTCTAATTAATTTTTGAAGCGGCTCAATTTTTGATTCCAATTCAATATCCGTAGTTTTTCCATTTAATTGATCTTGTATCAGATCAATATGATCTTGCAGTTTATTTAGTTGGAAAAATTCGTTATAGGCTTTTATAGAGAGTAATTGTGTTTCAGGAATTAAAAATGATTCCTTATGAAGTTTTGCCAAATTGTAAGCCTTACCACCGACCTTGGCGATATTAACTTTATCATCTAACGTATAAAAATACTTGTACATTAAAAATGAATTTCCTCGTGAAATGAATTAATTAAATCTTTTTGATCTGCTATACCTGTTTTTCGGTATCGAATGTATTTTACATTAGTTAAAATATTTTTTAATATTGATAAAAATTTATTTTTTGTGGAAATATGCGCCGTTATTTCCCACAGTTTTGTTAAAGGCAATAATATAGCCGGTAATTGTGATATATAAAAACGAATGGCGTCTATATTAAATATTTCTTTATTACTAAATTGAAAATTTACAACCGGACTTTTTATCTGCAAATTTTTGCCGTCTTCGATTTTTACAGGGGAATCATCCTTGCGGCAGCCTTCGGGCGTTACATGCACTAAAACTCTTTTTGTTTTATTCTTTCTCGGAACAATCTCGCCAAAAATTAATAGATTTTCACCATAGAAAAATTTACTCCAGCGCCAGCCGGAAAGCCGCTTCTTTAAATTAATATTACCGGCGTTATAATCGTGATAACCCCGCCCTTGTATTTTTATATTATTATTATCCCAGGTGAGTTCGCCTTCAGCATCGCATAATGGCGCATAAACAATCCATTTAAAGTATTTACCTTTTTCTTGATCGGGATACAATTCCATTTCGACAGGTTTTTGTTCGGGCAGTAAATTATTAAATTTTAATGACAGGTTTATTTTCTCATCCTTCACAGCGACTTCAATTAAATTATTAGATTTCCGAATATAATTATCGCCATCAACAATCAAACAGAATGGATTTTGGGATATGGATAATTCATTTTGCGGACGAATAAAAAAATGATGGATGAGCGGCTGGTTGTCTTTATAAATAAAAACATCAAATATTGAAATATCAAAAACGGAATTAAAAGGTTTAGTATGCAAAGTAAAAATGACGTCATAACCATCGTCGGTATGAATATCAAAGTAATACCATTCAAATTTTAGATCATTCATTTACTAACTACCTTGCACTAATTTTATATATTACGCTGTTTTTACACATTATTAAAAAAAGGCGGGCGCAACTGTTTGATTTTTGTTTATTTAGAATTTACAATATATGTTTATAAAAAAGCAAATAATTGATGATTAAGATTGTAAAACTTCAGTGAAGAAGTGGGTTCTCATGCGTTGTTCAAATTTATACCCAACTAACGGCATTACGGAATCATTCAGATTTTTGTCCTTTTACCAGGTGATGCAAAGCTAAAAATATCCTTGCAAGAATTATTAGACAAATGCTATAGTAAGTTAATATTGTAAATATAGAACTTACGGAATGTAAATTTGTTAAAGAGCGGAATATTTTTGTTTTTAACAAAAATATCATAAAGATGATAATCTAATGTAAAAAGATAGATTTAATTTTGGAGTAATATGAGGAATGAGCCGGCAATGTATCTGATGTTGTAATTTAATTCTCAAACCCATATATTGTCATTTATATACGAAATTAGTTGGGCTATTATATGGTAGGGTTCTAAAATTATGGCTGTATCTCTACGAAAAGGACGGACAAAAACACTATTACAATCATCTATTGATTCAGCGCTACTCGCCGTTGAGATTTATAATAAGCCAAGAACAACCTTTAGATGTGAGGGATTCATAGCGCTAATGGTAATATCATGGACGAGGCTATTTCATGCTTATTTTAATCATACCATTGGTAATAAATATTTTTATAAAAAGAAAACTGGAAGATATGAAACTATTGATGGTGAAAGGAAAGCATGGGAGCTATCTACTTGTATAATAAAATATGGAAAATTAAAAGAACCAGTTAAGAAAAATTTGCAATTTTTTATTCTATTGCGAAATAAAATTGAACACAGACATATAGAAAAACGTGAAGTTGACATTCTAATATTTGGCGAATGCCAAGCATTTCTATATAATTACGAAAATTTGCTGATAGAGTTCTTTGGAAATAAATACGCGCTTAATGAATCATTGGTTTATTCTCTTCAATTTTCACATCTCCGCACTAAAGAACAGATGAAATCAAGTAAAATTGCTCTTTCGAGAGATCTAAAAGAAATAATAGATTATGTTAATAAATACAGAACATCACTGGATGAAGACACTTTTAACTCTCAGGAATATAGCATTAAATTATTACAAGTTCCGAAAATATCTAACACAAATAGAAATGATCTTGCGATAGAATTTGTAAATTTTGATGAACTTGAACAAAAAGATAAAGAACTATATGAGAAAATAACAGTGTTAGTCAAAGACAGAAAAATTAAGGTGGAAGGAGTTAACGTAGGCAGATTAAGGCCAGGGCAAGTCATTGTTAAAGTGAATGAAAGATTTGGCAAAAGGATTCTGAATCACCCAAGACATAGATATATTTATACTGTTTTTGGTATTCGTCCGCCTGGAGGCGCAGACGATCCATTTGAGACAAATACTGATTATTGTCATTATGATGAGCCTCATGACGACTATGTGTATAATGATAAATGGATTGAATTTTTAATTCATCTTTTACAATCAAATATAACGATAGACAAAATAAAAGAACAATTTGATTCTGGAGAAATATTAAATATTGAGGAATACGAACCCTAACCACGCCAATTTATCTGAACAAAAACGCGTTTCAGTTGTTTGTAGTTATTTTAAACCTGACACTGTTACTGGTTGCTCAAAGTCACTGGCCGCTCTGTTTTTGTCAGGTTATCGTCCATCCGTTACATCACTGCTTAAGCGGGATGGACGTCTATTTTAAAAACAATAATTTTTTAACCCCCGTCACTCCCGTAGTAGAAACCATCCGGTAAAAATAAATACCCGATCCCACAGTTTCTCCAAGTTCATCCTTCCCATTCCAAAAATAACTATATAAACCTGGATTGTGCGGCTTATTAGCTAAAACACTGACCCGTTCACCAAGAACATTGATTATCTCAAGCTGAATATGTGTTTCTATTGATACGGATAAATCAATTTTTGTTATCCCGTTAAAAGGATTAGGATAATTTTGAGAAAGATTGAATTTTGAAGGCAAAACAGAATTATCAAACATTATAAATTCAATGCTTAAAGTATCGTGGTGAGTGATCAAGCCGTTGTACGATACATCTTCAAGATAATACCAATAAAAATTATTATTGATTACATTTTTATCCACATAATCATATTCGTTTGAATGACTGCATGAGCCGGCGCCGGGAATAATATCATCGTTTAATTTAACAAACGGTAACATTCGGGGATCGCCGACTTGCCGCTGCGAAACTGCGCGGTAAATATTGAAACCCAAATTATTCACTTCCGAAGCCGTTTCTCATTTAATAATATTTGCCTGCTGTTCCTGAACAATTTCAAAAGAGCATAAAGTGACCGGCAACGGCGTATCATCATTTTCGCCATAAATCAAGATACGATAAAGAACCGGCGTACCCTGTCCGTACAAACACAGGGTATGCTCTCCCTTGCTTAAATTTTCAATAATTAATACGGATTTCGGTTCGCCGAATAAACGATTTCCCCAAAATGAATTATCCGTACGATACCCATAACTTGTTCCATC
>JAUXGF010000412.1 GCA_030622395.1 Calditrichaceae bacterium | reverse complement strand
ATTCGAAAAGAGCTGTTACCGGTACGCCCGCCTGGCAGGAAGTACCCACGTAAGACAAAAGTTGGCAAATATAGAAAATATAAATAAATATAACCTTATGTTAGTGCCATTACTCCCAAGAGGGGAATAAGCAATGCCCCTCTTGGGAGGGGTTAGGGGTGGGTTGGTCTTATTGTCTTTGTGGCTGCCCTAAAATCCGGATAAATACTTTTGGTTAGGATACGATTTGAAAATCCTTTTTCTTTTATTAAGCCTTTCAATCATCTTTATAAGCTGCGGAAGCGATACATTAATTATTTCTCAAAAAGGCGCGGTGCAGATTGATTCTATTGTAACGATAGTCGAATCGGGTCAACTGAAGTCAATGAATGCCAGCGTAGTTTCGTCGCCGGGCGACTGGCGCATGGAATACCGCATCAACTATCTTGCCGCGGAGGGCAGCATAGTCGAAGAAGGCGATACGGTGGTGATTTTTGATACGGAACAGGCGCAATCAAAAAGGGATGAAGCTAACGCTAAAATGGAAATCCAAATTGCCAAGCTAAATGAAACAATAGAAAGTAACACCCTCACTCTAAATCAAAAGAAAATCAATTTACAACAATTAGAGCTGCAATATGAGATCAATAAAAACCAAGTGGAAAACGCCAAATATGAATCGGATGCGGCTCAAAAAGAAATAGAGTTAGAGCTTGAAAAAACCCGCCTGAGATTAACAAGGGCAAGGCAGGATTTAGAGACGCAAAAAATACTAAATCAAAACAGCGAAAATTTAATTCGTTTGGAAATCAGTCAGGCGCAGGTTCAAATTGAACGCGCCAAAAAAATGATGTCTGGTATGTATTTAATATCCCACAGAGGCGGGTTAGTGGTTTATCAAAAACAGGGCTGGGGAGGCGAAGGCGAGAAGGTTAAAGTCGGCGATAATGTCTGGCCGCAAACTTCTATTCTTTCCATACCGGATTTAGACGCCATGAAAGCGGTGATTTTACTGAACGAAGTAGACCGTCCCTATATTCAAACCGGCGCGCAAGCAGACGTTGTTGTAGAAGCCTATCCCGATACGGTTTTCCACGGCGAAGTTGTATTTGTATCTAAAATTGTTAACCGTGAAGACGGGGCTAATAATTTAAAAACATACAATGTATATATAAAGATTGATTCAAAGGAAAATTTCCGTTTAAAACCCGGTCTCTCCGCTAAAGTTACTATTTATGCAAAAAATTTAAGTGATGTGTACCGAATACCGGCCTGGTGTCTTTTTAACGACCGGAACAATTTTTACGTGGAATCCATAGCTGAAGGAAAAATTCCAATTACGCTTGTTCAGCTAAATAACGGCTTCGCTTTTGTTAAGGGCGACTTAACGGCAGACGCTATGCTTAAGCCAAATGAAGCGATACCGGGATTTTAATGAAAAAGATGCCGGTTGGAGCGGATCGTAAATCCCGCTTTTGTGGGGATAATGGAGGTGAAAGTAAATTCACTAACTAACTTTCGTTTAGGCGCTAAAGAACATCACAATTAAAAACTCATTTATTAAATATTGATATTATTATATATTGTACTATATTGTGTACGTACACTAAAAAGTACTTTAGGGAGACGTCTGTGAAAACAATTACATCAACTCAAGCGCGTTCCGATCTTTTTAATATAATTAAAGGAACGGTTAAAGGACATAGGCAGGTACGTATAACCTCAAAAGAAGGAAGCGCAATTCTTTTATCGGAAGAAGACTACGAAAATTTGATTGAAACGCTTGAATTGTTATCAATACCCGGTTTTAAAAAAAGTATTGATAAAGCAAACCATGAAATCGAAAATGGTGAAACATATTCAATGGAGGAGGTTTTTTAATAGTATATGTCAGAATATCATATTCGAATTACAAAGACAGCAAAAAAGGATATAAATAAACTTTCTCCTAAAATGAAAAACAAATTAAAAGCAATATTAGTAAATATACTTATTGATTCACCTTATGAGGATAAAAGACTAATAGGCGATCTTGAAGGCAACTATTCTATCCGTCTAAATATAACAGACCGTATTGTATATAGTATTGATGAACAAAATAAGACAGTCTATATAAAACGAGCAAAGACTCATTATGGTGATTAATAAAAAAATTACTAGCTTCTGGTTATTTGTTGAAGCGGAGCGTCCCGAGCATCGGGACGCTCCATCCAGCATTCCCGCAAGGGCGGGATTTCCGCTCCAACCAGCATCCAGCAAGATTTTTGGGACTATAAAAACAAATAAGAGAATCAATAATGAAAAATATAATCAATAGTTTTAAAAACAAAAAAATTATCTATGGCATTTCAGGATTAATTCTGCTAATAATTTTATATAATTGGTTTCAGTCTGACGACGAGGGTCTGATCTACAAAGTTGTCCGCGATGATTTATCTATTGATATTAAAGTTGACGGGGAAATAAAGGCTTTAGATTCTTATGTGATCAAAGCGCCCTCGAACATCTGGCGTAATGCGCGTATTGTAAAACTGGTTCCGGAAGGCGATTTAGTTAAGGAAAACGATTTTCTTATTCAACTGGATCCATCCGAATTTCAACAGCGGCTTATGGAAGCGAAGAATAAGCTGGAAACAACCGAAGCCAATTTAGCCAGCGTTACGGCTAACATGAAAAGCCAAACCGCAGAATTGGAAAGCAATATCAAATTGGAAAACTATTCATTGGAGCAATCCCGCTTGCGGGCTAAAAACGCTGTTTATGAATCTGAAAATAAACGCAAGGAAGTTGAATTTAGTCTAAAAAAAGCTGAGATATCTTATCAGCAGCTTATGGATAAAAGAGTATCCACCAAGAAAATTAATCGAGCCAAATTGCGCCAGGCAGAATTAGAAGTAGAGCAGGCGCAGATAAAATTAAAACGCGCTCAGGATGATATCGGCAAATTAACAATAACATCTCCGGCGGAAGGTTTGGTAGTCTATATGGAAGTGTGGGAAGGCAACCAGATGGGCAAACTGAAAGTCGGTTATAGCCCCTGGCGCAGTCAGGCGCTTATGGAAATTCCTAGCCAGAATAAAATGAAAGCCTGTATAAATATTAATGAAGTTAATATCTCGAAACTGGAGTTAGAGCAAGAAGCGGTTATTAATTTAGACGCTGTTCCCGATACAACATTTACCGGAAATGTTAAAGATATTGCCGCGCTGGCGCATAAAGACCGCAAGACGCAAAAAAATGTCTTTGATGTTGAAGTATATTTAAATGAAAACGACGAACGTCTAAAGCCTGGCATGACAGTCCATTGCCGGATTATTGTACAATGCATTAAAGACACTTTGTTTGTGCCTATCGATGCAGTAAATACAATCAATGAAAAAACGAT
>JAUXGF010000125.1 GCA_030622395.1 Calditrichaceae bacterium | reverse complement strand
ATATATAACTTCTGTAAGACTGATCAACTTTACCCGAGTCCCGAGTAAAAACTCGGAAGCCACCAGACGCTCCCTTGAATGAGGGAGCCTCGGGAATCGAGTAAAATTGACCAATCAAACAAATTCTTCAAACAAATTATATAAATTTTCCCATTCATTTATCCATATTAATCTAATACCAAGATGAGAAACATTAGCTTCTATCCAAGGAATTAAATCCTTATTTTTAGGTCTCTTATTTATCCAGTAATGATGAGTGGTGAAGTTAGAGTTTCCAAATGTATTTTCAATTTCCTGTTCTCTATTTTTCTGTATCCATGATAACCATCTTCTAATATTGGGATCTGTTAAAGATAATCCGATGAAAAACACTCTCTGGTTGGCACAAATATCAATGAATGAAGATGCCTGCCAGCTATATGCGTTGTTTGATAAAACGAGGTAGTCATTTTCTAAAAAAACCAATTTTTCAGTTGAAATAAATTCTTTCTTTTGTTGCGTCTCTGGGATTTTTAACATCCCATGACAAAAATAGTAATGAATTCGTCTTTTTGTTTTTTGAGAAATGCCTCTGGTTATTGGATCTAATGGTTTATTTAGGCTAGTTCCATTTAGGTTACTATATAACCAACTAAAATAGTTAATCATGCAATAAAGAAATGGTTCTGCATTGAAGGATAATATAGCGCTTGGTGGAAAATCTTCTTCGATTGATTTCTGAATAAATTTTGCTATTCGATATGCAGATGTGTTTAAAAAATGCCTATTAACTATATCATGAAATGTTTTCCATACTTTAGGTGAGATATCATCAGGAGCGATTGCAATAAAAACTTTTCTCAAGACATTCCATTCATTTTGATTCAATAAGCTTTTAAGATTCTTATATAAGTTTAATGATAATAAATCCGAAAATTTATCTTCATCAAGATTTGAGTTAGAGTAAATTGATTGTAAAATGGAATCTAAAGAATATATTTTTGTTAATTCTTTAAATAAATTTTCATTGGATAGATTCATAGTGGAATTAATGAACATCTTGTTTATTAAGTCATACCAGTTTGGGAAAATTGGAACTGAACTTCCTGCTCCTATGCAAAGAGCCCAATTTTCTTTGTTTGTCACTTCCTTAATTATACGAGGTGGATTAACTGCAGTTAAGCCTTTTTTAACTTTTATATTCATGTAACTTTATATATATTGATCGATTACTATTTTTAGTATCGGTATAACATATTATAGACCGAAGTTATTTCTGTATTTCTAAATCAAAAATATCAATCTTATCATATCAAATCAACGCCTTAACTTCTTTTCTTTAATCATCTAAAACGAATTGATTAACTAATTACTCAATGACGGCGAAGGGAGCAAAGATGCGCCTTGAATTATCAGTTCCATAATGCCGTGAAAATACCACTTTGTCCCGCCGTGTCTTAGTATACTATGCCAACAAAGTATTGTCTCCACAAGTTTAAACGAGACTTCGCTATAGCCTCAGCTTTTATTTTACTACATTATCTATTACTTCTTTATCCAGCGTCCGTCATTTTCAATTTTTAAAGGCGTGTGTTTTTTGATGTATTCGACAACCGCGTCTCTTACTAAAATTCCGGTATTATTAAAACATTCGGCTGGAAGATCGGCTAACTTGTCCATGCCGTAATTGCCTTCGGCTAAATATTCACTTGTAGCCACGCGGTATGTTTTAGCCGTATCCACCGGCTGCCCTTTGATTATTAATGAAATGATTTTTTGTTCGTCGGGACGGTCTTTTTCATAAACCAGTCTTCCGCCGCCAATAGCTAATCCGGCATAATTGCCTTTAACGCTTGATTCCAATAACTTCAGCAGCAAAGCGCCTTTTAGATTTATTACTACAATACTGTTGCCGTGCGGGAAAACTTTTACAACGTCTCTTGGTGTGACAGCGCCGATATTCAGATCAAAACGCATACTGTTAAAATTATTGAAAGCAAAATCAGCCCCGCCGGCATCTATCATAGCGTCGCACATCATATTTCCCATGGGCGACTCGCCGCGGCTGTTGCGGGTGAGAGTATTTTCCGTTACACCGATAACTTCGCCATAACCCTGTTCATATTTTTCCTGCATCTTTTTAATGGAGCTGTCAAATTTTTCATCCGGCCAGAATTCGTCCTCTGATAATAACAACAAACTACCGTCCCCGGAAGGAAGCTTGTAACCGGCGATTGTTTTACTTTCTCTATCAATTTCAATAGTTACCATGCCCAGGTTGCCGCCGTTGGCATAGTTTTGAAAACACAGGGTGTGATTAACCGGATCTTCCCACGGCTGCTGATAGCCTCGGTGAATCTGCCCGCTGATTAATATATCGATCCCCTTAACATAATGGGCTAACTCCATGGCGTTCATATACGATTTTTTGCAGATATTTTGATTGTCCTGTTCTTTGATTTCTTCGTATCCCTCTTCCGCGTCATAAGGCAAACCGAGATGCGCCAGGGCAATGATGAGATCAACGTTTTGCGCTTTAAGATTGGAAACCGCTTGCTGGGCGGCGGGCGCTTCGGGTTTAAAATCTAATCCCGCGACATTTTGCGGATCATCATTTTGCTCCGCTGATTGAGAAACGATTCCCAAAATGCCGATTTTTATTCCGCCTTTTTCGATAATTGTATAAGGCTTAACAGATGACGGCGGAGCGCTTGTAGCGCTGTCAGTTAAATTGGCTGCCAGCACGTGAAAATTTGCTCTTTCCGCCATTCGGATAAAAGCATCTTTGCCTAAATCAAAATCGTGGTTTCCCGCAACCATAGCGTCGTAGCCGATCTCATTCATATAATCTACAATGGCTAAACCTTCCGATTTGTCTCCCAATGGCGGCGCGCCTTTAAAAATATCGCCGCCGTCCAAAAGTAAAACAATATCGCCGTTCTTTTGCGCCTTTTGCCGGTAACTTGTAATGATGTTTGCAGTGGCGGCGCCGCCGCCTAAAACCGGCGGGAAATTGGGATTCATGAACGTTGCTTGCTGTTTTCCAATCCCTGCCTGAAGATCATTGCTGTAAAAAATGTACAACTTAAGCGGTTCGTTATCCTGTTCAGCCCGCGCTGAATTATTTATAAAAAAGGTAAATGTAAGTAAAATTAATAAATTTATTTTTTTCATTTGATAGTCCTGTTTATGCAAGGGGTAGTGTCATCCCGACCGGTCGGGATAATTCTTTAATTTTTGTCTTTTAGAAAATCAACAACTTACTTAAAATAAGAATTCTCCCCAATGATCGGAATGCCTTCGGTACATATAACGGCTGGCGTCTGCTTCAACCACTTTGTTAGATGTGCTTCCTGATTTCCGCCATGAACCTGCTGACATTGGCCTTGTTCTTTCCCCAGTCGAGACACTGCGTCGGCAACGCACACTTGCTGGTTACTGAGATGGAATTGTCTGGAAAGAAACTGATCAATACCTTCTCCTTCCATGATCGCATGTTCACGCTCGTTGAGGCGATAATCTGATCACTCGCTTCCTCTCTAAGAGACCATGAGAGTGCGTTGAGAGTTTCTCGAACAGCAACACGCAAATCAGCAGACTTGCCGGTGCCTGCAGAATACTGATCCGTGTGATATGCAGGAAATCCGAATGCCATGATGTTCTCCTTTCTTGGTCGTCTAACAATTATCTTACCATTTTCATGGCAGCTAATTCTTACTTTTTATATCCGGGTTTTCCGGTATAACGCCGCCATCTAAGGCATAAAACTCCAAACTTCTTATTCACCAAAAGAATAATTAATATCAATCCTCGCAAAAAATTCACTGCATTTTACCCTGTCCATATCCGTACGGTCAACGAAATCAAAAACAGAATTACCATTATAAATGGATTCGGCAAAAAGATCTTCCTGGTAATATTCCAGTGTCGATATACCGGCGGCAAAGTCTATGCGTATTTTTTTAATATACAGCCCTGTCCCGGCTGTTAAAACAGATCTGCTAATGTCTTTAGTTTCACGCAGCGAGCTATAACAGAAGCCGACGCGGAAGGGAACTTTATTAAAGAAAATATGCTCGACGCCGGTCTTTATTGAATAGGTATCATTATAGTCTAAAGCCGGATTCAGATCATCTTCAAAATTACTCCAAAATTCATAGTTGATATCTATAAAAATACGAGCTTCTAAAATATTCTTAAAACGATAATCGATACCGGCAGACAGGCGCATAGGATAGGTTAATTTTTGGTTATATTGTTTACTTAATGAATCAGCTAATGAAGTGGAATATTTATTTTCAAACTCAATTGTATAAGGCAATCGCACCGTAGCAGCCGCGGCAAACTGTTCATTTACTTGATAATGCATACCAAGCGTAGTTACCAGCGGGACATTATCCAATGTTTTTTCTGTTTTCTCCACTTTGGCGATTGAAGAAAGGGCGTCGACTTTGGGCTCAATAGTTACGGTTGAATCAATAGAACCTGTAAGCGCGCCTAACTGAGCGGCTACAGTCAATTTTTCATAAGGACTAAATGAAAATGCCGCGGGTATAAGATACATACTTCCGCAATGATCAATAATATTATAACCTAATAATTTATCAGCTTTGCTTTCCGAATCCCTTACTTCTTCTAAGTAGTTATAATTAAAGTCCATAAACGGCTGGTAACCAAAGGCTAAAGCGGCGTCTTTTACGAACTCTATAGGGATTTGAACAATTATATTACCATATAAAGCGGGGCGCCAATTCTTATTAAAAGAAAATGAGCCGTAATCTTCAAATCCGCCGAAGCTGTCATAATAAGGAAAAGAGCGGTCTTCTTCCGACTTATTAATTATCAGCCCGCCGTTAATGCTTAACCATTTTTGCGTTTTGCCCGCCAGAGCCGGATTAAGATAAAGCGCAGAAAAAGCATCGCCGCCGGCAACACCGCTTCCTCCTAATCCCAACATTCGAGCAGATATAAATTGTCTTTCCTGACCATACTTCATTTTGGATATATTAAAATCCGCCTGTTGAGCAAACAAATTTCCTAATAAAAAAAAGATAAATATACCGATCCGCAATTGGTTCGCCCAGATAAATCGTGATTTCATCCGGCAACTACCGGACTCAACAAAAAAGTATTTCGGTATAACTGTCAATACGAAGTGGTTAAACTGCTCCAATTTTCGGGATTTTGCTTCACTCAACAAACCACTTCTGTTCCAGTATAAACTAATATGTTTATATTTCATTCAAAACTCCGCTCTATCAAAATTTATGTTAAAAATTATAATTGAATTCTACGTAAAAGAGACTGATATAATTTCTTTTACAATCCGCAGCGAACATTTTCCCGGGATTATCATTTATAGTGGATTCCCATGGATCATACTTTACGCTGGTGCCGGGCTTATGATTTTCTGCTGTATATTTAAGACGCATAGAGAAATAGCTGTTTAAACGCATGTATACCGAAAGCCAGTAACGTATAGCTCCGTGTTCGCTGTCCATCACCACAAACTGGGTATCTTCAAAATTCCATAAAAAGCCTTTATAGTATGACAGCATCCCGGTAATTTTTAAATACTTATTAAAATTGTGAATATAATTTGCCGTAATTGCCTGCCCATCTAAAACCATATCGCCGAAAACTCTCGGGCGGGGGTGAACAATCAATTTTGAAGATGTATACATTAAGCTTAAATTATTGTAATTCGATAGACGCATTCTTATCCTGCCCCGGAATTCCAAATTTTTATAGTAACCGATCGTAATATCATTATCCTCTTCGCGCGCCTGCCATTTTTGCCTGAGCTGAATTCTTAAAGGGAAAATCGGGCGGTAATCCACTGTGCCTACAAGCCGATAATGTTTGGCGCCGTCCGGCTTGCGTATCCAGTTATCATATTGAAAACGCGCGGTTATTTTCCTGTTTACCTGGTAAAAGGATTCTAAATAAAAACCTTCTTCCGCCTGCGGCTGGGGATTGTTTTCATAAAGCTGCCCGTATAAAACGGATTGCAGGTAATAATAATCTTCATAAATAGTGCCTTTAAAACGATGGTAATTCGAGAAAGACCGCTGGTATGGATTATCAAAACCAACGTCGTAATTACGATAAAGAGCAAGGATGTTAAAAGTGGGAAACTGAGCGTAAGCCGAAACCACAAACGCTTTTGGATCATCGCCTAATTTGAACAGACTGCCGCCTTTATCCAATTCGCCCCACTCCCCCTGGATGGCTACATTATTTATAACGGTCTGAAAATCAAAGCCGTAAACTCTGCGGAAAGATAGCGCATCCGCCCAGAACGGATTACTGCTGCGCGAAATGCCGCCGCCGTAAGATTGCTTAATTTCACTATCTGCGGTAACCAGCCGGTCTAAATTATCAGCCTCGACAATTTCCTCGTAACGAGGTTCAAGAGGTCTGTCATAAGCGCTTTCATATAAACTTAAGCCTAAATATGTTGCCGGAATAAAATCATACTGTAAATGTCCCCCGTAGGTCAATTCGTTAACAGCGTCTAACCAGCTTAGATTAAGTTGATCAGGCCCGCGGCTTTCATCATCTAAAGCGTATTCAAACCGTTGATCTAATACAATCAATTGATTAAACGCTCTAACTTCAAGACTATCATTTTGCACCGCCTTATTTAAAATGGCGTCGCGTGAGTCATAAGATACAAATCCTATTGCGCTTATATTTTTATAATCCGCTTCGGCAGCGATACCTTTTAATGTGTATTGCCTGGTGCGGGAGTTATCCCCGGAAATACCTTTAAAGCGTTTACGGAAACCATAGCCCGATTTTCTCGGCGTAAAGAAATCCGTGTTTTCCATAATTACGCCCTGACCTAAGGTAACGCTGTAATTGCCTAAATATAATTTACGAAGATTCACTACGCCCAGCTTAAGATTTTCCAATCCTAAATAAAACTTACCGTCCGGAATACGAAAAGAGCCTTCATTAAGATAATGAGTCGGTTCGTTTAAATTTCTACTATATGAAAAACCCATTTTATAATTTTGCAGGAATGAAAAGCGGGCTTTATAATAAACATTCGGCAGCAGATTATAGCCCGAACTGACATCGCCGGAAATAGCGGATAAACCGGCTTCCTGAGCCTGATCCCCTTCATCAGCCATAAAAGGAGTATTATCAATGCGCAGCATAATATTACCGTGCCAGTTGTGCCCGTCCTTAACGTCTTTATAATCGAGAAAATAGCGGGCTGTTCTGTAAGCATAATTGGAAAGTCCGGGTGTGTAACGCAGGTTACGTTCGCTGCTGATCCAATGGACGTCTTTACGGTGATTAATAATAGCGGCGGCGTCTATGGGCGAGACGTTTTGCAAATTAACCAGTTCATTATAGCGGGCTTTGTTAACATTCATCGGATCAAGCGCTTTTTCGATCCACAAGTCGATGAAGGCGTCGTTAACTCCCTCACTTGAACTCCAGCGCTCTAAACGATAATATATCTGTTCGATTTTTTCCTGTACCGAAGTCAACGCGCTGAAAGGCTCTATGCGGATTAACGGTTTTAATTGATTAAATAACTGCTGATCAATTCCGTCGATCCGGCGCAGTTCATAGACGCTTTTAAAATTTCCGCGGTAAAGGATGCGTTGATACAAATCTATGGCAATTTCCTTGCTTACAGGCAGTTTGGAAATTTCTTCAATACCGGCGTTGTTAATATCCAACTGATTATCCTGCGAATAAGGCGTGGATACATTCTGCGCTATTGAGATTTGTAT
>JAUXGF010000316.1 GCA_030622395.1 Calditrichaceae bacterium | reverse complement strand
TGAAAAAATAAAAACAGTGTATGACCAAAAAGAACAATTAGAATTATCTGTCGAACAGAATACACTTCTTGAAAAATATTACAAAGACTTTGTACGAGGCGGCGCAAACCTTGATGAGGAAAATAAAGACAGGTTTAGAAAAATAAATGAGAAATTAGCTCTTCTATCATTAAAATTCGGAGAGAATGTTCTCAAAGAAAACAATGCCCTTGAACTGGTTATTGATAAGGAAGAAGATCTGGCGGGTCTACCGCAATCAGTTATTGACGGGGCGGCGGAAGCCGCAGCGGAACGCGGTTATAATGACAAATGGGTTTTTACTTTACATAAGCCCAGTATGCTTCCTTTTCTTAAAAATTCGGATAAACGTGAATTAAGGGAAAAAATATTAAAAGCCTATATTAACCGCGGCAACAATAACAATGAGCTTGATAATAAGAAAATTTTATCAAAGACAGCGGCTCTTCGGGTGGAAAGGGCAAATTTGTTAGGCTATAAAACTCACGCCGATTTCGTGCTGGAAGTTAATATGGCAAAGAAACCGGAAAACGTGTACAAGTTACTTAATCAGCTTTGGAAGCCCGCTCTTAAGATAGCTAAAAAAGAAGCGGAACAGCTTCAGGAAATGATTAACAAAGAGGGTAAAAACTTTAAGCTGGAAGCCTGGGACTGGCGCTACTATGCCGAAAAGTTGAAGAAAGAAAAATACGATCTGGACGACGAAATATTACGGCCATATTTCAAATTAGAAAATGTAAGGAACGGCGTATTTGAAGTTGCTGCAAAGCTTTTTGGAATCACCTTCGAAGAAAGAAGCGACATTCCGAAATACCATGAGGATGTTAAAGTGTTTGAAGTTAAGGAAGCCGACGGTTCGCATATTGGAATCCTTTATACTGATTATTTCCCCAGAGCCGCAAAAAGAGGCGGGGCATGGATGGAAGCTTATAGGAAGCAATCAAGACAGGGGGGAAAAGAAATCACTCCCATAATATGTAATGTCTGCAATTTTTCCAAACCGACCGGCGATAAGCCGGCATTACTCAGTTTTGGGGAAGTAACTACATTGTTTCACGAATTCGGGCATGCTCTGCACGGTCTGCTTTCTAACTGTACCTATAAAAGATTGTCGGGAACCGCGGTACCGAGAGACTTTGTCGAAATGCCTTCTCAGATTATGGAAAACTGGGCGTCCGAACCCGAAGCTCTCCAATTTTACGCTAAACATTACCAAACCGGCGAATCTATCCCGCAGGAACTGATTGATAAAATCCAGAAATCCGGTCATTTTAACCAGGGCTTTAAAACCGTAGAATACCTGGCGGCTTCATTTTTGGATATGGATTGGCATACGCTCACCGAAGCTAAAGAAATAGACGCTTTAGAATTTGAAAACAATTCTATGAATAAAATCGGTTTGATACCCGAAATAGTTGTCCGCTATAAGAGCTTCTATTTCAGGCATATCTTTTCGGGTGAATATTCTTGCGGATATTACAGCTATATTTGGTCTGAAGTTCTGGACGCCGACGCTTTTCAAGCTTTTAAAGAAACCTCTCTTTTTGATAAGAAAACCGCGCAGTCTTTAAGAAAGAACATTTACTCTGCCGGCGGCACGGAAGACCCGATGATACTTTATAAACGATTTAGAGGATCCGAACCTGAAATTGAACCGTTGCTGAAAAAAAGAGGACTTAATTAATACCAACACTCTTAATAGATTAGCCACCAAGGCACTAAGACACAAAGGAAGAACATAGTAAATAAATTCACCCTGTTAAATAAAAAATTAATGCGATTGGAAAATGCGCAAACATATTTTTTAACGGGGTAAATTAATGATAAAAAATGAATATCCAACAAGGAATTATGAATTATGAAGTAAAAAACTTTAAAAATCATCCCGAAATTTTGGGATTAATCCTTGCCTGCCCATAAGCAAAGCGGGGTTCGTTATTCTTTTTATTAACAAAAAACAAAGAAACATTAAAATTCTTATACATGAAAATAGCAGTGCGGCTCTGGTAGTTTATCAATATGCAAAAAATTCCAGGATGCGCACTGACGGATCGGACGAACTGGTGGATGATATGGGTAAGTTGTTTATTCGTAAATCCGCAAAGACCGATCAACCCTAACAGAGTGAATTAATAAGTTTAATAAAGACTCTTTGAGAGACAAAGGAGATTCTTTAAGAGCCAACGGATACCTTAATATTTTCTTCCGTGTCAGCCGGATGTTTTTCTGTTATGAAAGAGGATAAAGTTTTTTACCAATTTTAGATAAGCTTCTTCTGTTCGAATACTGTAATGGCTGGTACGGTTTTCATCTCGGAGTTGATCGAGTAGTTTTTTCTTTATATACGGAATCCCTGCTAATATTGTGATTAGCGCTAATGTACATCAATGAACTATTTTATTTTCTCTGAAAAATGAAGAATGATATTAGGAATAGTTCCGGTATTTTCTACTTTTAGCGACCGGGTGTTAAACTTAGGCACAGCCTCCCTGTCCCGAGGGGACTCCCGTGGAGCGGGACGGGACTATATTCCAGCCATATTTTTAAATAACCTATATATCAAACAATTTGTTCAATCCTTAAGTTGACGCCTATGCGCAAAAGCGGGTTTTTCGCTCTGCTCCTGCCTGCGCCAAGAAGCGCGGCAAGCAGGTCATCCAGAATCATTTTGACATTTAATATTATTTAGCTTAAAATACTTTTAACATTACATTTTATTTTCAGGAGAACGTAGTATGAAAAGACGTGACTTTTTTATCAAAACAGGCGTTTTATTAGGCTCGGCGCCGCTGCTGCCTGTAATTAATTCCAGCAGAATAGCGGCGCAAACAGTAATTCAAAAATCAGGCAAGCCGGTTGTCATTTCTTCCGCTAACGGTTTGCGGGCGGCAGAAAAAGCAATGGATTTGGTTAAAGAGGGCTCCGACGCGCTCGATGCGGTTATTGCCGGCGTTAATATTATTGAAGACGATCCCAATGATCACAGTGTTGGTTACGGCGGTCTGCCCAATGAAGACGGGGTAGTTGAATTGGATTCATGCTGCATGCATGGACCTACTCATAATGCCGGCGCTGTGGCTGCTTTACGCAATATTAAAAATCCCTCAAAAGTTGCCCGGCTGGTTCTGGAACGTACAGATCATGTTTTGCTGGTTGGCGAAGGGGCGCTGCGTTTTGCCCGCGCTCATGGTTTTAAAGAGGATAATTTATTAACGGACAAAGCCCGTAAAATCTGGCTGAACTGGAAGGAATCACTTTCAAAAGACGATGACTGGTTCTCTCCGGAAGATGCGGATAAAGATATAAAAAATATCATCAAAACCACAGGAACAATCACCTGTTGCGCGCTTGATAGGAACGGAAATATTTCGGGAGTTACCACAACCAGCGGGCTTTCTTTTAAAATTCCCGGACGCGTCGGCGATTCACCGATTATCGGAGCCGGATTGTATGTCGATAATGAATACGGCGCCTGCGGTTCAACCGGCAGAGGCGAGGAAAATTTGAAAAATCTATCCTGCTTTTTAGCCGTTGAATTTATGCGCATGGGAGACTTGCCTGAAGAAGCCTGTTTAAAAGTATGCCGGCGTATTGCAGATCATGCAAAATTACGCTCTTTATTAAAAGAAGACGGCAAACCTAATTTTAACGTATCTTTTTATGCTATTAACAAAAAAGGGCAATACGGCGCGGCGTCGATTTATGGACCTAGAAAATTTGTAGTACACGACGGATCGAAAAATCAACTATTGCAGGCTGCTTATCTATATAAAAAATAGGACTACTTTATGCGGCTATTTAAATATTTCACCGCTTCTTTAAAAATAGTTATGTTTTTTCTGATATTAATATTTCTTCATGCGTCAGTATCTGCAACTGATTATTCAAATGTTGATAAATATGCATTGAGCGCGCCTAAAGATGTGGAGCAAAATCTATTAAGTTTGACAAATTATTTAGTAAGTCCTTTTAAAAGTGAAAAAGATAAAATTCGTTCGATATTTAGATGGATAACGGACAATATAGAATATGACATTCATGCTTATCTAAATAAGAGCTTTAGCGCTGTAGACCCTGAAGAAGTTTTAAAAAAAAGGAAATGCGTATGTGAAGGATATGCAAGGCTTTTTAAAAGAATGACAAATATCGCCGGCTTTGAATCCGACTTGGTTGGCGGAAATTCAAAAGGCTATAATTATGAAATAGGAAAATTATTTTCCGATAAAAATTCTCATGCATGGAATGCGGTCAAAATTGATGGACAGTGGCGTCTTCTTGACGCTACCTGGGGAGCGGGATATATTCCTGTTTTCAGCGTTGGGACACCCTAATAATTTTTGAGAACAAGACGGTGTAATTCAGCCTGAGAATCATCCATTTTTAAAAGACTGGACT
>JAUXGF010000213.1 GCA_030622395.1 Calditrichaceae bacterium | reverse complement strand
CCTCTCTATGCCATGGTACAAAAGGGATTGCAGAATCGGTTAATAATTTTCTTAACAATTTTTCACGAATTTAACTCATAAGTAACTAATTCCCAATTCTTACTTTTTACTTAAAATATTGACAATCCCGATTTATCTATTGTTTAAGTTCCTTCAAAAATATTAAATTACTAAAAATTAGAGCAATAATAAAGATATTTATCCGGAAATTGTAATATCTCACTCTCTCATTTGTGGAGCAAACTCGTTACCGAGATTAGCGGAATCAAATTTTGTATAAGAGACCATCCCGATTAATCGGCAGGCCAGCCGCCGCGTTTAACTCTAATACAAAAGCATCACAAGTCGGGATGATACGAAAGAAGTCCCGATGCATCTTGATAACGACTTTTCACCCAAAACTGAGATATTGCAATATTATTAAAATTTTCCTACATTTTTCCCATGATAATCTGTATATTCCAAAATATTTTATTTTATAGGAATTTCAATGTTTTAGTCAAATAGATACTGGATATTGGATGCTGGTCAGAGCGTAGCGTATCCCGACCTTTCGGAACGGCTTATCGGGAATACTGAATAGAAAACTTGAACATCCCTGCAAAAGCGGGATTTACGCTCTTCTCCGACCAGTATCAAGTATCAAGCATCCAGTATCACTTTAATTATTTAATTAATTTACAAAGCTATGTTTTAAAAGAATAAAAGCAATCAAAAAATATTTAACAATAGTAAGGAGAATCAATTATGAAAGGACGAATTTATAATTTTAACCCGGGGCCTGCCGCGCTTCCGCAATCAGTTTTAGAAGATGTAAAGAAAGATTTATTAAATTACAAAGGCGAAGGTCTTTCGGTTATGGAAATGAGTCATCGTTCTAAAACCTTTGACGACATTATAAAAGATACTGAACAGCTTATGAAAGATATTATGGGTATTCCTGCGGGATACAAGGTACTATTTTTCCAGGGAGGAGCTACTTTACAATTTGCAGCCATTCCTTTAAATCTGCTTGGCGAAAATCAATTTGCCGATTACATTAATACAGGATCCTGGTCAAAAAAAGCAATTCAGGAAGCCCAAAAATTAGGTAAAAATATAAACGAGATTGCCTCTTCGGGAGACTCCAATTTTTCCTATATCCCAAAAGATTTTCAAATTAATCCGGACGCCGCTTATTTGCATATTACTTCTAACAATACAATTTTCGGCACTCAATGGGATGAATATCCTAATACAGGCAGCGTACCGATGATTTGCGATATGTCTTCCGATATAAACTGCCGCAAGATTGACGTTGCTAAATTTGCTTTGATTTATGCCGGCGCTCAAAAAAATATGGGACCAAGCGGAGTTACAATTGTAATCATCAGGGAAGATTTGCTGGATAAAAGCCCGGAGAACATTCCGACAATGACCAGTTATAAAATTATCGGCGGTAAAGACTCGCTTTACAATACCCCGCCTACATTTGGAATTTATATTATTAAATTAGTTTTGGAATGGATAAAAAATATGGGCGGATTGGAAAAGCTGGAAGAGGTTAATAATAAAAAAGCGCAGCTTCTTTACGACGCTATCGACAGCAGCGCTTTTTATCGCGGTACAGTTCGTAAAGACAGCCGGTCAATAATGAATATTACTTTTCGTTTACCATCCGAAGAACTGGAAAAGAAATTCATAGCCGTTTCGTTAGAAAATGGTATGATTGGTTTAAAGGGTCACCGCTCTGTCGGCGGCATCCGCGCTTCTATTTATAATGCTGTTCCGCTTAAAGCTGTTGAAACACTGGTAAAATTTATGGATAAATTTGAAAAAGAAAATTCTTAAAATCAGAAAATACATTTTACCATTTTATGTTTGACTAAATATTTATCTGCCTTCCAGGTTAAATAAGCCTGGAAGGTATTTTTTTCCTTTTAAAAACATCCATCTTATGAAATCACTAAAACAAATAAATTTTAAATATTGAATTCGTAAATTAAATAGCGCCTGAAGGGTAAAACCCCGATGAAGGGGTGAAATATTAAGACTGCCCCTCTTGTGAGGGGTTAGGGGTGGGTTTGTGTTATTCCAAAATATACACCCAAATAAATTCCCCGCCTATGAGGTTTGTATAGTTTCGGCTAAAATTAACGATATGCTTTAAACCTATATAACACCCGTTAACAAAGGAATCTAATCATGGAAAATTTCTTTGACTTCAAAAAAAATAAAACAAACCTTCGAACAGAGATTTTAGCCGGTATTACAACCTTTCTGGCTTTTATGTACATTATTGTGGTCAACCCTGATATCCTCAAAAATACCGGTATGCCCTTCAGCGCAGTTTTAACCGCTACTGTTTTGGTAAGCGCCTTTAGCAGTATTATGATGGGATTATATGCTAAAAATCCTATTGTGCTGGCGCCGGGTATGGGTCTAAATGCTTTCTTTGCCTACTCGGTTGTTATCGGCATGGGCGTCGGTTGGCAAACCGCTCTCGGCGCTGTGTTCTGGTCGGGAGTTGTGTTTCTATTACTCTCGATTTTTAATATCAGAACCCATATTGTTAAAGCAATCCCTAAACAAATACGTTATGCCGTCGCCGCCGGTATCGGTATTTTTATAACCTTAATAGGTTTTATAAATTCCGGATTCATTGTCTCTAATCCCGCCACTGTTATAGGACGAGGCATGCTTAATGAATCGACTATTACTTTTTTAGCCGGCCTGGCTGTTACCGGCGTTTTTGTGGCGCGCCGGGTGAAAGGAGCGCTGATATTAGGAATTACTATTACCACTATTTTAGCGGTTCCTATCGGACGTTTATGGGGTGAAAGCGCCATTGTAAACTTTAACGGTTTTTTTGCAGCCCCGGATTTTAGTTTGCTGTTTTGTTTAGATTTTATGGGTTCGCTAAAATTTTCTATGTTTCCGGTTATGTTTGCATTTTTGTTTACCGATATGTTTGATAGTTTATCGACCTTTGTCGGCGTGGCTGAAGCCGGAAATTTAACTGATGCGGACGGCGAACCAAGAAACATCAAAGAGTCGCTTATTGTTGACGGCTTTTCAACGATGATTTCAGGCTTGGCAGGCTCAAGCCCCGGAACAAGTTATATCGAATCAGCCGCAGGCATTGAAGAAGGCGGCAGGTCAGGACTAACCGCGGTTATCAGCGGTCTGCTCGTAATTCCGTTTATGTTCTTTTCACCCTTGCTTTCCATTATTCCATCTATTGCCACTGCGCCGGCTCTTGTTCTTGTCGGGGCGTTTATGATGAAACCGGTGCAAAAAATAAATTGGAGTAAATTTGACGATGCGATCCCCGCTTTTTTAGCCTTAATCCTAATCCCAATTACTTATTCGATTACACAGGGAATTATTTGGGGATTTTTAAGCTGGACAATAATTAAATTTTTAACAGGTAAACGAAATGAAATAACTCCGATGATGATAGCAATTGATATTTTCGCAATAGCGGCTTTAATTGTTTAAAATTATTATCAAAATATTCATATTGAAGAAATTGCAATGACAGTACGTTCTGATGTTTACAACAGCCTGTTGGATAAAGTTAGCGACTTTAGTATTAAAATAAACAGGTATTATTGCATTACTCCATTTTCCCGATAAAAAGACTTTCTTACTTGCTATTTCTATTTTTTTATGACTTGACGGTTAGGAAGGTTAAATATTTTTGGCCGGTATTTTATAACGCTAATTAATCTATTAAAGGCAGCATTTCATATTGAAATATATTTTCAATCTTGTCTAATTTTTTTAAATCGGCGCGGATCAAGTCGGCGGAAGTTTGAAATCCAATCGGGTAGTTTGGATAAATATCAGACTTTTTGTTGAATTGCGGCTGGATGTCCTGCAATAATTCAATTAAAAACAGGGCTTGATAAAAATATGTCCGCGCCGCTTCCAGCTCTCCAAGCTGCATAAAACACAAACCTTTGAGATGAATATAATTGGCGGAAGAATCAATACCGGCGCTGGCTATATTAATGCACTTTAAAGCTTCCTTATAATTTTTTTGCCCATAAAGCACAACCGCAGCCAGGTAATTGATATATTTGTCGTTTGGATGATTGTGATAAATATTTAGAATATATCCATCATATTTTTTACGGAAATTTTCCCAGGCTAATTGGCTGTTAATTTCAAAAACGCGTTGAATTAATTCAGGACTAATCTCACTATATTTTTTTTCTAATTGTTTATAAATTTCAAAGGTTCTTTCAAAAGAAAATGGTTCGTCATCCAATATGTCAGGCGCTTTTGAACGCGGGCGGGCGGATAATTTTTCAATCTCTTCGGCGTTGTTCTTCATAAATATTTCATTGCCGATCTCAAATATCTCGTTGATCGATTCCAAAGTGAATTGTTGTATAAAATTGCGCTTTCTGAATAAATCGAATATTTCCCGAATCGATTTTTGTATATTTGGTAATGGCATTATTTTACCTTGCTTTGAATATCACAAAACTTTCAGGCTGTAAATGAAACTTATCGTCTGTAATTTTTATACAATAGTCTTTTGGATAAATTATCGTAATATTTTCTGGAATGTTTATCTTTTGTTTTATCTTTGATAAAGTTAAATATACATCCATGGCTTCCCCTTGAAAAGACCTCCTATAATGCCAGAGCTTTCTCTTTTCATCCAGGAGGATCGTCTCCATTTTTCCATAGGTAAACGCCGGATATGTTTTTCTTAATATAATCATATTCCTGTAAAAATCAATCCATTTAGACTTTTTTTGCGGTCGATAATCCGGACGCATTTCAAGCAAGCCCATTTCCTGTCCGTAATAAATTAGAGGCGCGCCCGGTACTGTAAAAAGCAATCCTGCCATTAATTTTGTACGATTGCCTCCATAAAGTTTTAAGAACCGCGGGAGGTCGTGATTTTCAATATAGCGCAGATTTTTTGCCGCAGGGGGGTAGTTATATTTTGTTTTCTGCAATCCATATTCAAGCGCGGAAAGCGGTTTGCGGTCGTTTAAAACATCCAAAATATTACCGTAAAAATCAGTGTCATAAGACATATCGAATTCATCCTGATGAAAGGCTTGCTGCCTGGGCAGGGCTTCATTAATCAATAAACATTCAGGATTAATTTTTTTGATCTCCCTGCGGAAATCTTTCCAGAAGCTATGCGGCACAGCCCAGGCAACGTCGCAGCGAAAACCGTCGACTCCCAAGCACAGCCAAAAGCGCGCAACGTCTAACATAAAATGACGAACCTGCGGAGTATTAAAATTCAAATTAACCAATGTATCCCAATCATTATGATAGCCCCATGAACCATCCGCCTGCCAGTAGAACCATTTTCTTAAAGGAGAATTTAAATTATCCGCCGCAGCGTAAACAAAGCGGTGCTGGTCGGAAAGATGATTGGCTACAAAATCAAAGATCACTTTCATCCCTAAACGATGCGCTGTTAATATTAATTTTCTATAATCCTCAACGCTCCCATAATCCTGTTCCGTATTGAAAAACTGTGTCGGCGCATAACCGTGTTCTGTGGGTCCTTCATACACAGGCATCAGCCAAATAACGTTTACGCCAAAATTTTTCAGATGCGGCAAATGATCGGTTAAAGCAGTAAAGGAGCCTTTTTTCGTGAAACGCCGCAAAAAGATTTCATATACAATTGAGGTGTCTACCCATGCCGGCGATTGACTGAAATCAACGCATTTTGTTTTATGGTAATGATTGATTAACAGCGCCGCCGGCTGAGAAAAGCCGCCCTCTTTTTCCAATATACAATAAAAGAAGTAACTTCCTTCTTTACGCTTTTTATTGAATATGATACGGTTTCTTTTCCTTAGCAAACGACTGTCGG
>JAUXGF010000503.1 GCA_030622395.1 Calditrichaceae bacterium | reverse complement strand
CTTAATAGAAAAAGGAAACACAAAAAATCAAAAACCTTATTAAATTATCTAAAAATAAGGATGGAATGGAAAAACAATTAAATTAGTAAATTCAGGAGGTATTAAAGTTGCCCCCCCTAAATTTGCAACTGAGCCACTAAAAACCGGAAAATGAATATAAAGTCTGTGAATATAAAGATTACCGGCTTCCGAACTCCGCTGTCCATTTTACATTTCATATTTAATGTTTTAATTTTGATTGATTGCCGGTTGCTTTTAATTGTAAACTTATGAATTCAATGATCGAGGAGAAAAATGCAGAAACCACTAATCCGGTGGATACTCGCCATATTAATAACCATTAGCGCCGCCGTTTATCAACGAATGACAGGGCCAAGTTATCCTTTGAAGGGAAAAATAGAAATAGACGGGCAGGAAATTTTCTATCGTTTAAAACGCAGTCATGGAGGGGACGGCAGCCAGCCTGTAAACTTAGCGTTAAAAGACACTTCGTTTAATGTGTATCTTTTATATAAAAGATATAAGACCGCGGATGATTGGGAAAAAATTCCCATGCAGCGCAACAGCGAACAATTGCAAGGGGCTTTGCCGCATCAGCCGCCTGCCGGGAAACTGGAATATTATCTTTTATTAGAAAAAAACGACGCACAGTATAGTATTCCCCAAGAAACAACTGTTATAACCCGTTTTAAAGGAGCGGTTCCTAAAAGTGCATTAATTCCTCATATTCTATTTATGTTTATTGGCATGCTCATGTCCACCCTCGCCGGATTGGAAGCTTTGTTTAAAGGAGAGAAGACCTTAAAATATACACTTATTACCTGTTTGACTCTGTTCATCGGCGGAATGATTTTTGGACCTTTTGTACAAAAGCATGCCTTTGACGCCTACTGGACAGGTTTCCCCAACGGTTATGATTTAACGGACAATAAACTGTTGATCTCTATAATCTGCTGGTTGATTGCCTTATGGCGGGTATGGAAAAGTAAAGCGAAAAATGCCCGCTGGTGGGCCGCCGCCGCCGCCGTTATTTTGCTGTTAGTTTATTTTATCCCGCACAGCATGATGGGTTCTGAATTGGATTATGAAAAAATGCAAATAGTTACCGGCGATTAATTTTATCAAATTTAATTCTTTAATAAAAAGTATAAGTTGGATAAGAATATTCAAAATTTAATCGGTAAAGCAGCGCAAGCGATACGAGGCGCGCAGCGAGTAACCGCCTTTAGCGGGGCGGGTATTTCGGTAGAAAGCAATATTCCGCCCTTCCGCGGTAAAAATGGTTTATGGAATAAATATGACCCGAAATTTTTAGAGATTAATTATTTTATGCTCCATCCAAAAGAATCGTGGGAGCTGATTAAAGAAATTATTTATGATTTTTTTGGTAAGGCAAAACCAAACTCAGCACATTATGCATTGGCTCTTATGGAAAAGAAAGGATTTCTGCAGGCGGTTATTACTCAAAATATTGATAATCTGCATCAGGAAGCGGGGAGCGAAAATGTTTATGAATTTCACGGCACATCGCAAAAACTTGTTTGTTTAGACTGCGGCAGATCTTATTTGATTAATGATATGTCATTGGAAAAATTACCGCTTCTTTGCTCTAAATGCGGCGGATTAATTAAACCGGATTTTATATTTTTCGGCGAACCGATTCCGGAACCTGCCGCTTCACGTTCTTTTATGGAAGCGGAATTATCCGATGTATTTATTGTGATTGGCTCAACCGGCGAAGTCGCCCCTGCTTCACAGATTCCACATCTTGCTAAAAATAACGGCGCGCTTATAATTGAAATCAATACGGAAGAGTCTGGTTTTACTCACTCCATAACGGATATTTTCTTAAAAGGAAAAGCCACCGAAATGATGACGGCTTTAGTTAAAGAATTAAAGCTGTGAATTGTAAGAATTGGTTTTAGAAATTAAAATTGACTGTTTAAAACATTATAAGTCTTTTTGTGTATATTTATGTAATTACGCCGTTCCACAGGACAAGGCGTCCCGCGCTGTATATTTAGGACAGTATTAGTTACTTATGAGTTAAATTCATGAAAAATTGTTAAGCAAATTATTAACCGATTCTGCAATCCCTTTTGTACCATAGCATAGAGAGATTTTCAACATAAATCCAACTATGGTTCATCAACGTTATGCCGGATAATTCTTTAGTCCCAGCGGGACGAACTGTTTATAGGGGAAAACACCCCCAACAATGGGAAGCCCCATTCCCAAGGGGAGGCTGTGCCCGGGGCGGCAACTCCGGTGGGGAGTACAGAAGAATGGAATCCTAAAGAATTGGTATTTATTATTTGATATTTG
>JAUXGF010000217.1 GCA_030622395.1 Calditrichaceae bacterium | reverse complement strand
TTTAACCGCAACGGCTTCTCAACCTTTTTTGTTACTTCTTACGGCGAGCAGCAATTGCGTTTTGTGCCGGATTTACGAGAATGGACAAAGGTGATTGTAGAAGAAAATATTGAGAATAACGAGGAATTTGCTTGTGTCTCGACGAATAAGATTGAGAAAGCCTGTGAAGATTTTTCCGTATTTGCAGAAATATTTGATCTGTTAAAAAATAATTCCAAAGCGTTTATTTTTCAGGAAATGGTTTATGGGCACACCGCTGAATGGATTGAAAAAACAGGCTTAAAACCTATTGAATACTACAATAAATATTTTAACGCCTTTTATGAAGAGTTGGAAAAAACTAATCTTTTAGATAGTACATTACTTATTATCACTTCTGATCACGGCCCAAGAATAAACGCCACGGAACGCAGATATTACAATATACCTCTCATATTTTGCGCAAGGGATATTGAACACTCTACTAATGATAACTTTTTGTCTCACCTGAACTTTAAAGACATCTTGTTAGAAACCATTTCCGGTATTAGGGATTCAAGCGATACAAAAGAGATTTTTACTATCGGCAACAGCGGCGAGTTGGTTTATAGCAGGATTTCAGCGGAGCAAAAATATATTTTTATCAATAACCGGAATTTAGCTGTACACACAAACACAGCTTCTCAAGAAGTTGGACAGTTTAATAAAGATTATCAAAATTATCTTAATTATTTTGAAGGGATTAAGATTAAGAGGTAGATGCTGGAGGCTGGAGGCTGGAGACTGGAGACAGGAGACTGGAGACAGAAGGCAGGAGACTGGAGACTGGTTGGAGCGGAACGTCATGAATAATCGGGGACGCTTTTGCGGAGATACTGATTACCGATCACCGATCACCGATTACTGTATTCTGGTGTGGGGGGAGGAGTTCCGACGCTGTCTAAGATTCAGGTATTGCTTTTTGCCTCAAATTAGAATTGCATATAGAATTAAATTTTTCTAAACTGTGATTGTCCTTTCAAAAATAATTACAATTTCGATAGTTTTGGTTAATTTTTAATTGAGAGAAAATAAATTATTAAGTTCTGGGTAGTGTCATCACAAAAAATTGGGATATAAAAAAATGAAAAATGAGCCATAATGAATATAGCAATATAATAATTCTATAAGGCTTTTTTTTACCCATCCCCCGGCCCCTTCCCTTATCTAAAAAGGAAGGGGTGAAAGAATCTGTATGTCTTGTATTATTCACAAGTATATAAATATCAGTATTCCCTTCCCTATTGAATTAGGGAAGGGTTAGGGATGGGTAAGAAAAGCCGTAGGAATCTTTTACCGTTCATTATTCAGTTAAATATGCCCTTAAAATGTTTGAAAAATATTTTTTATAGGTATAAAACAACGAAGATAGACAAAAATGAAGGGAAGAAGTTTTATTATAAGTAAATTGTTGAATTATTTAAAGATAAAAGTTAAACAACTATTCCGACTGAGTCGGGATGACACTACCAAGTTATAAAAAAGGACAAAAGATATGATTAATTTTCCAAAAACAATACGGTTAACTTTAATATTTATTTTTATTCCCGCCTTGTTTTTATTTGCCGGTAATGGCGGTGAAAACGGTTTTGCTTTTTTAAAGGTAGACGTCGATGGACGGGCGGCGGGGATGGCCGGCGCCTATACTGCAATATCTTCAGACGCCGGCGCCTCCTTCTGGAATCCGGCTGGTTTGGCTGCGGCGCAGGGAAAAACATTTATTATTATGCACAACGTTTGGCTGGCGGATATCAGCCAGGAATTTGCCGCGGTTCATTTCATAAAAGGAAAACATAATTTTGCCGCTTCGGTTAATTTGATGACCATACCGGATATTGAAATCCGCAGTGAGAAACCTTCTGATCAACCTGATGGCAAGGTGGATGCAATCAATTTTAGCGCCGCCTTAAGCTATGCAAGAACCATTGCAAATACCTGGCAAGTCGGTTTAAGTGTAAAATATCTATTTGAAAAATATTATATATCTTCCGCCCCGGGCTGGGCTGTTGATTTTGGCTTGCAAAAAAGGCAAATCATCAAAGATTTGGATTGGGGATTAACTGTACAGAATCTCGGTAAAATGTCAAAATTAAGTCAGATAGAAACGCCTCTGCCCTTGATGATTAGAAGCGGATTGGGCTATCGTTTACCTTATATTTTGTTTGATAAAAATCCCCTGGTAGCAGCGGAACTCCAGTATATTAAAGATGAAAATATATATTTCCGGTTTGGCGCGCAAGTGGATATAAGGGAGTATTTATCTTTACGCAGCGGAGTAATTCTTGGCGGAGAAGATAACCATTTTACAACGGGATTAAGTTTAAAATACGCCGCTTATCATCTGGATTATGCTTTTGTTCCTTTCCAATACGATCTGGGCAACAGCCACCGTTTTTCCTTTGGTATGAATTTTTAGTAAGAATTTTCATAAATAATTGCCACCAAGGCTCCAAGACACGAAGAAACACTAAGATAGAAGATAATTGAATTTTTTCTTGTATCAGAGACCATGCCAGAGGCAGGCAGGCCGCTTTGCTTAACTCTGATACGAGGGAGAAAACTAGTCAAAACTGTCATTTCGAATCCTGACGCTTTGGGATGGTGAGAAATCTTACAACTCCTGGGATTATTGAAGTTACAGATTTCTCACCCGATAAATCGGGATCGCGCCACAGGCGTCCCTATGGGAAAATGACAAGAAAAAGCGGTTTTATTTGGCTTTGGGGAAAGGGGATTTGTGGTTATCTAATAATGGCAGGCGATACTAAGACTAAAATTGAAATTGTTTTTAAGGCGGGAGTTGTTTAGCAGGTAAGATAAATTACCTGTGAGTAAGATGTTTTTTGTGAGGTTGTAAAAAGACGTTATTTTGAAACCGGATTGCTTGCTTATTTTTCCAAAGGGGAAGTTTTCGGTATAACCTTCTTCTACTGAATAATTCATATAATCTTTATTAAAAGGCGCATAAAGGGCTTCATCGCCGGATTCATTATAGAAAAAAGTAATGTCTGTAATCAAATTATTTTTATAAGCATAAGTGAGCGTAGTTTTTATTTCCCAAAAATTATTACCTAAAAAATGTCCGATGGGATAATTTTTATAAATATATTTTTCATAATCCTTGTCAGGCGCATTGAATGTACGGTTAGCGACGCTTGTATAATTTATCTTCCAATCTAAATTATTTATAATATTTTGTATACCTAATGTAATATTCATCCCCCATTCCGGCGGTTCCAAATCCGTTGAATCGGCATTATCAGCCTGATAATCATCTAATAGAAATTCAGAAAAGAAAAAATAATCATTGTAATTTAAATATAATTCAAGGGACATAAGTGAATTTGATTCAAAATGTTTTTTGTTTTTTTGATAAGGATAACAAAGTAATAATGGATTAAAAAGCGCTAACTCTATTTGCCGGTTCTGCCCTCCATAAAGCATAATATCATTAAATGCAATATAGCCCCAATTTAAATTAACGCTCAAACGATGACCGTTTAAATGTCGTTGATAAAGCATTTTTCCGTCTGAAAGACTATTGAGGTTTAAATAATAAGAACTTAACTCAAAATATTTATTCTTAAAAGCAGCTTTAAATTGATCATAAGGATAGTTATATTTTGAAAATAAAAGATTTTCGTAAAGATATATGCCGGGCATAAAATAGTCGCGTCCGAATTTGATGTACAAATTTTTATCTTCGTAAGTTATCTTTGCGATTTCAAAACCTCCCCTGTGATCGCGGAATTCATCAGACCAGTAGGTTTTTTCGGGATAGACAAGATCATCCTTAATATTTTCAATATTTACGCGGACGTCGAATGTAATTTTATTATTTAGCTTTAAATGGTAATAGGGCGAAACCAAATAATGCAGATTATCATTATATACCCGGTAATGGGTAAGCGCTGCATTTTGATATACAATCCCTAAATCAATACCAAGTTTTGAGCTGTCGCTTGTAAGAAATAGATTGTCTTCAATATTATATTTATATGATTCGGGAAATTGGTTTTTTACAAAGATTGTATCAAATGAAGGATTTGAGGATATTTGAGCAAATAGAATATGTAAAGATAAAAAAAATATTAATAGAAAAAGAAAGAAAAATTTATACATAAAAATAAAATGTTATATAAAATATGGAAAATATATTTTTAGAATGCATTCCGGTGGACTTTTTTACTAAAGAGGGTTAGAAAAAATATTTTTAGATCCAAAGTAAACGACCAATTTTCGATGTACCAAATGTCGTGTTTAGTTCTTTGCTCTTTTTGTTCTTTAGTTCCGGTTGGGCCGCGCCAGCCGTTAACCTGTGCCCAGCCGCTGACGCCCGGTTTAATATAATGGCGGGTCATGTATTTTGTTATGCCGTTTTGAAAAACTTTATTTAAGTAAACCCTATGCGGTCTGGGACCGATTACGCTCATATTGCCTTTAAGCACATTAAAAAATTGAGGCAATTCATCCATGTTTGTTTTTCTTAAAAATTTTCCTAATGAATTAATACGGGGATCGTCTTTTATTGTAGATTTTGAATCATTGTTTTCATCTGAATGGTACATTGTTCTGAACTTCAATAATTTAAAGGGTTCGCCTTTATAACCTACACGATCTACGATATAGAAAACAGGGCCTTTTGAGTGCAGCTTGATAAGAATCGCTATAATTAAATAAAGCGGCGAAAGAAGCGTTATAACGGTTAAGGAAAAGAAAAAGTCAAATAAACGTTTATACAGTGCATTAAAATAATTATCCAAAGGAAACTCATTAACATCTATGACCGGGATTTCACCGAATTCGTTTATCTTGAAATTTTTACCAAATGATTTATAAAAGTCTGGGATAACTTTAACACGAATACCGTGGTAATCCGCTAATCCAATAAGATTTTGAATTTTTGTTTTTTGTTCAAGAGGCAGTGTGATGATCATATCATCAATTTTAGACGTATTAAATATTTTTGAGGCGTCGCTAACTCTGCCAATTATGGAATTTTGAGATTTTTTTTCTTTTTTATATTTATCATCCAGATAGCCTATAAATTTATAATTATAATAGCCGTTTTCTGATAGTTCGTCTAAGGTCTTTTGACCTAAAAACCCATTCCCGATAATGAGGAGTTTGTTTTGGTTTTTATCCATATTTCTATATAGATGAATGATTTGTATAATTAAAAAATGTAAGATAATTTGGGATAAGAAAAAAGCAAGACTGCTTCCATAAATTATGGCTCTGGAATAGGCAAAGTCCTTATAAAAAAAGGCGAAAATTGATGCAAAACTGACAAAAAGCACAATATTCTTGATAATGTTTTTTATTTCAAGCCAATAAGACTTGAGATTATTTATGTTATATTTATTAATAAGGAGGGTTACAAACAACCAGGAAAAGTTAAAAAAGGTTAAAAGTATAAAATAACGTCCGCCGAATTCGAGAGTGTGGCTTTTAAGGAAAACAGCAGAACTTGTTATTACGTTTAATAAAAGAAAATCAAATATGGCAATTGTTACAATCGGAGATAGATCTTTTTTCATTATTTGTTGCCTATAGTAATGCTATAAAAAAGTATAATATAATATTCGGTTTAGTTTTTATCAAACTTTAGGTTAAAAAATAAATAATGTTCATTTGCTAAAGAGCGTCATGTACTCACTGGGCTCGTGTCA
>JAUXGF010000227.1 GCA_030622395.1 Calditrichaceae bacterium | reverse complement strand
CTTTTGGGTCCACTCTATCCATTTCAATAAGACGAACTCCTTAGTTTAAATTTAATTCACAAAAGTATACGAGCGTTGAAGATTTAACACAATCCTAAAATTAGCCCACGGGGATTAACATAGTATTGAACCAACGCCATCTTCTTTTGTTTTTTGTAATATAGATAATAACCCGCCATTATTCAAATGTCCGCCATTGTATTTCAAAAACTCTTTTACCGTTGTTAGCGTTGTTTCTCCTTCCTGTTTCATTGACGCTTTTTCTACTGTTATCGGTATTTTTCCTTATCAATTTCAAAAGTATAAACTTAGTAGAACCTCAGAGATACAGGTGCGCACACAAACTCGTTACAAAGATTAACGAAGCGTCACCACGTATCAGAGACCGCTTCGCTTAACTCTGATACAAGAGCGGAGTGGCCTGCCTCCCGATTAATCGGGGCGGTCCTTGTAACGACTTTCTACACTTGAATGAGGTTATACAAAATTTATTCAAAATAATTATTTTTTTATAAAAATATTATGTAACTTTGTTAACTCTTTGTCCATCATAAATATAATGATGCTAATTACAATAATGAAAATTATGGAGAACACTTAATGGGAATACCGAATGTTGATCCGGAAAAAATTATTAAGGATAATAAAATTGAGTTTATCGATTTGAAAGTAAGCGATTTAAACGGACGTCTGCATCATTTAACGCTGCCGTACAGTAAAGAAACCATGGAAAGATTATTAAAAGACGGAGTAGGATTTGACGGTTCCAGTTATGGTTTTCAGCGGGTTGAAAACAGCGATATGATTATGAAGCCGGATTTGGAAACCGCCATGCTCGATCCTTTCCGCGTTGCGCCGACTATTAGTTTCTTTACTCGTATCTATAATACTGATTCTAAAAATACCCCTTACCGTTTTGATTTGCGAAATATGGCTGAAGCCACGGAAAAATTATTGAAAAAATATAATATTGCCGATCATTCTATGTGGGGACCCGAGTTTGAATTCTATATTTTTCCAGACGTTCAGTATAAATCAACGGCGCAGCATTCCTTTTATAATATCGAATCGGAAGAAAATTTTTATTGCAACGGTTATCATATTGCAAATCCTTTGGACAATTATGATGATTTTAGGGATGAAGCGACAAGTTTATTAGTAGACGCCGGTATCTCGGTAAAATATCATCATCATGAAGTCGGGAATTTAGGTCAGCAGGAAATTGAAACTAATTTCGATAAATTGCTGCCAACCGCTGATAAAATCCTGTTAACAAAATATATTTTGCATAATCTGGCTAAACAGCAAAATTTAAAATTAACCTTTATGCCTAAACCGGTGTATAAACAAGCGGGTTCCGGACTCCATCTTCATCAGTATTTAGTTAAGGGGAAAAAGAACGCTTTTTACAAAAAAGGCGCTTATGCTAATCTAAATAAAACCGCATTGTATTATATTGGCGGAGTTTTGAAACATGCCCCTGCCTTATGCGCTTTAACAAATCCCACTACCAACTCTTATAAACGGCTTGTGCCGGGAGTCGAAGCGCCTACCGCCATCAATTTTGGGCAGGCAAACCGCGCTTCTTGCGTGCGTATCCCAAGATATATCAAAGACACCGGCAAAACACGATTTGAATACCGTCCGCCCGACGCCACAGCCAATCCTTATTTAGCGTTAAGCGCTATTATGTTAGCCGGATTAGACGGCGTAATAAATAAAATCGACCCCGTAAAAAAAGGATACGGACCTTATGAAGCGGAAGATTTCAATCCTGAAATAGAAATGAAATATTTACCGTTCAGCCTGAACCCGGCTTTAGAAGCTTTGCAGAATGATTACAAATTCCTATTACGCGACAATATCTTTAGTGAAAATTTAATTAAACACTGGATTGATGTGAAGACAAATGAATTTAACGATATATCCAACTGGCCCAGCCCGATTGAATACAGTATGTATTTTGATTTTTAGCGGATTAATTTTGGAATCTAACGGCATTACCTAAACAAATACATTGAATTTGACTTTTATATTGAAAAATAATAGATTTAGCATCATTATTTTTGCCGGAGTGGTGTAATTGGTAGACGCGCTGGACTCAAAATCCAGTCCCCTTCGGGGGGTGTCGGTTCGAGTCCGACCTCCGGTACCGCTGAAAGGGGAATCAATTTGATTCCCCTTTTTTTTATTAAGAATTAATCAAAATGATACTTGTTGGAACGGAGCGTAAATCCCGCTTTTGCGGGTATACTGGTTACTGGATACTGGATGCTGAATGGAGCGGAGCGGAAATCCAGCTATTGCGGGAATACCGATTACCGGATGCGGGGATGCTCAAGCTTCTTTATCGAGTATCCAGCATCAAGTATCCAGTATCTATTTTAATAATACATTTCCAGACAATTCGGGACTATACAATATTGACTTGGCCTGTATTTTGCCCTAAATTGTGTCCCGAATATCTTATGCAGGAGTATGAATATGAAAAACTTAAGTGTTGAAAATAACATTATCCCTTTGGGTGAATTTAAATCCGGCTTATCAAAATTCATTAATAAAACGAAAGAATCAGGAGAGCCTCTTGTGATTACACAAAACGGTCGCGCCGCCGCAGTAGTTCTTTCTCCGCATGATTATGATAATCTGGTATATGGGCGGGGTTTTGCCCAATCCATATCTCGCGGGATTGCCGACGCTGATTCCGGTAAAATGATGAATACCAAAGAATTAAAGAAACAGTTGGAAGAACATCGTCAGGGAAGAGTTTCTGAATGAAGGTCGTTTGGACGAATGAAGCTCTTAAAAAGCTAATCGAAATTGAAGATTATATTGCCGCTGACAGCCCGAACCGGGCACAGGAATTTATCTTAAATTTAATAAATCGAACTGAATCTCTAACAGATTATCCTGTAGCCGGCAGAGTAGTTCCCGAATTTGTACTTCCGGAAATCAGAGAAATACTTTTAAAAAATTATCGGATCGTATATCGTATTAAAGAGAGACGGATAGAAATATTAACTGTTTTTGAAGGACATAGATTGATTAGGATTGAAGAAGTTTTTCAAAAAAGAAAACAATAAACAGGCGCTCTGTTAAGCATTGTATTAACGAAAAAGCCCTTTCTTTATTTTATTAATTTTAAATTACTTTATCCGGTTTATAAATTCACTACCGGAGATAAATAGTTATTATGCTTATTGATTTAGCTCACTCTTATTAATATAATTCTTTATTAAAATTTGATATTACATTGGGAAAAGCATTCAGCATTCAGCATTCAGCATTCAGCACTCAGCTATCAGTTTAAGAAGCTGAACGCTCAGAACTTTTCCCGACCATTCGGGACTATACAATATAAATAATATCAAAATCAAATTAACATGAGGAAGAGGCAAATGCAGAAAATTTCTAAATGGGTATTACTTATAATTTTATTTATAATATTTAATTTTCTATCATTATATGCGCGCAAAGAACGCCCGGTTAGCGCTTTGGAAATTGACAATCTAAAAATTCATTCAACACGTCATACTCTTAATGGAAAAATAAGTAAAGACAATGGCTTTTTGCGTTACGTTTACAATGAACAAGCCGGTGGATACCGCGGCGGAGCTGAAGAAATTGCCAGAAGTTATCTAAAAGAAAAAGCGGAACGGTTCGGAATGGATAAGAATATTGAGACGCTGAAAACTTTGATCACTAAAAAGACTCCCGGCGGTTCGCATGTTTTTTTCGACCAGGTAATAAACGGCGTCCCTGTTTATGGATCAAGGGTTGTTGTAACAATTAACAAGAAAAATGAAGTGACCTTTATAGCCAGCGAATATCGTCCTTCAATCTCACTTAAAAATAATAATCCTTCCATTTCATCCAATAATGCGATTTCCATTGCAAAAGATTATTTGAATATTACAGGTAAAATGCTTGGTAAGGAAAGAGCTGAATTAATGCTGTTCGAAAGTAAAGACCGCGGCGCTGAATTAGCCTGGCGGGTTAGTCTGCCCACAATGCAGCCAATGGGCGACTGGGAAGTTTTTGTAAACGCCATAGACGCCCGCATAATCCATGTTAAAGACCGTATGATGTACGACGACGGTCAGGGAATGATCTGGGATCCGGATCCGTTAACAACCGCCGGAGTCGAATATGGCGGCGTTTATCAGGATAATAATGATAATGACGTGACTGAATTAAACGCTGAACGAGTCTCCGTCACGCTGAGAGACTTAACCTTTGAAGGCGGCGTTTATAAATTAAAGGGCCCTTATGCTAAACTTGTGGATCACGAAAGCCCTTCCGACAATTTCCCCGAACTTACCGATCCAAATGGATTTAATTATACCCGCAGCCAGCAGGAATTCGAAGATGTGATGGTTTATTATCATATTGACAGATCAACGCGGCGGCTGCTCGATCTTGGCTACAGCGACCCGGCGCAGATGGAGTTTGAGGCTGACCCGCATGGTTTAAACGGCGACGACAATTCTCACTATGTGCCTTCCGAAAATTATGTCGCCTTTGGCGAAGGCGGCGTGGATGACGCCGAGGACGCCGATATAATCTGGCACGAACATGCCCATTCCTTTCAGACAAACCTTACCGGTGGAATGTCTTACACCGGTGAAACCATGTCTTTACAGGAAGGCTGCTCCGACTACTGGGCAGTTTCTTATTCACGATATATTAATGATTATAATTGGGGATATGTTTTTAATTGGGACGGGCATAATCCCTTTTGGAACGGACGCCGCTGCGATCTCGATTGGGTTTACCCTGATGATTACGTAAGCGGGCACGACGGCGGACAAATATGGTCTTCAGCCTTAATGGATATTTGGGGTGATCTGGGGCGCAATCTTACTGATGAATTGTTTATTGAAACGCATTATATTTGGGGATCTTCGCCGGGCATGGAAGACGGCGCAGAAGCTTATATCCAGGCTGATAAAAATTTATATGATGGCGCGCATCTTAGCGTTATTGTGGAGCATTTTGACGCTCACGGTCTGGTCGATAAAAATGATTATGTTCCTTCAATTGAACATACGCCGTTGACAGATACCGAAGATTATATTAATGATTATACTGTTATAGCGTTAATTTATCCGGGCGCCGAGCCGCTTAACGAAAACGGGTTATGGGTTGTATATGGCGTCTCTGCGTTAACCGATTCAGTTAATATGACGCCGACGGGAAATCCTGACGAATACTCGGCGGATATTCCGGCCTCCGGTAATAATATTGATATATACTATTACATTAGCGCTACAGACAATGGCGGCGGCACGGCTTATGATCCCGCCGGAGCTCCTTCTGAGTATCACAGCTTTCATGTCGGCGCGGATGAAGAAAATCCTGTTATTGAGCACCGTCCTTTAAGCGATCAAGCATACAGCCGCTGGCCAGCTAAAGTGCGGGCAAAGGTGACTGACAATACCGGCGTCGCTTCAGTTGTTTGTGATTATTACATTAATGAACCCTCAAATTCCGGTAATTTCACAATGGATTCGGTCGCCGTTGACGTCTATGAAGGCGCGTTTCCT
>JAUXGF010000501.1 GCA_030622395.1 Calditrichaceae bacterium | reverse complement strand
CCGCCTGCATGGCTTCTTCGGAATCAAATACCGCTTTCAGCTCTTTATATTTAACTTCGATAAGTTCAGCGGCTTGTTGAGCGATTTCTTTTGATACAGCGGCGACAACAGCCACTGCGTCTCCCAGGTAACGCGTCCGGTCGTCGGCTAATATGCGGATGTTTGGAATTAATCCGAAACAATTTTTACCGGGCACATCTTTGTAAGTGAGAACGGCTTCAACCCCAGCTAATTTTTCTGCTTTAGAAGTATTAATTTCGATGATTTCGGCATGGGGATATTGGGCATATTTTACCGCTCCATAAAGTTGATGCGGCAGGCTGTAATCATCAGCGTATTTTGCGGCGCCGGTTACCTTGCCCAGGGCGTCAACCCGTTTTTCTCTTTTACCGATTATTTTTAGTGGTTTCATAAGTTTTTAATTAAATAAAGATCGCTATTATAAAATATTAAATATTATTTTGTTATATATAAACTCACATGAACTGTCGCCCTCAACGAACAATGAAAGTAGTAGCCACTAAGGCACCAAGGCTCTAAGTATTTAAAATTATTGTTTCTTCGTGTCTTTGTGTCTTCGTTGCATTCTACTTTCATATAGAACATTCAGAGAAAGTTAGTTAATTGTATACTATATTTTTATTCCACTCCTAAGCCGGATAAACCGAAAATAACAAATTTCATCCCGACGGTTCGGAACCAATTCTTGATTTCTTTGTCAGTTTAAATTTTCATCCCGCCCCGACGGGGCTTCCCACTTTTGGGGGATGTTTTTTCTACAAACATTTCGTCCCGCTGGGACTAAAAAATTATCCGGCTTAAGGTTGATGAACCATAGTTGAAATTATTTCCTCGTATGAGAGTTAAACACCCAATTTCAAATTCCCATTTCCTGCCCTTCGGCTAAGCTCAGTGCGCCGCTTCTCGCGCAGCGACCCCTTTGGGGCTACTTCTTACTTTAATCAATTCCGCCACAATACTAATGGCAATTTCTTCAGGCGTTTCAGCGCCGATATCCAAGCCGATCGGCGAGTGCACTTTGGTTAATAAATCTTCAGACACGCCGTCCTGTTCACGAAGTTTTGTAAAAATTTCTTGGCGCTTTGTTTTACTGGCTATCATTCCGATATAGCGGGCAGGTTTATTTATAACGCCCCGCAATGAGTTGTAATCGTCTTCATGGCTGCGGGTTACAATGGCGACATAATCTGTATTTGATAATGTAAGTTCCGACGCCGCTTTTGCGGGATCTTCGACAATTACTTGGACGGCGTCTGGGAAACGCTGCTTAGAGGCAAATTCAGGGCGGTCGTCAATCACTACATAATCAAATCCAACCATTGATGCAAATTTAGCAAGATGCAGGGAAACGTGTCCCCCGCCAAAAATATACAGTCTTTCAGTTACGGAAAGCGGTTCAATGAAAAAATCAATTTTACCGCCGCAAACCATACCCGTGTCTTTGCCTTCCTTATCATCAAGATCATGACTGACAATGACCGTGTTGCCGTTTTTAATTGAATCCTGCGCTTTTTTTATAACCATCGCCTCAAGAATCGATCCGCCGATTGTGCCGTGGATTTTCCCGTTTTCTTCCACTAACATTTTTGTGCCTGCCTCCCGCGGCACAGAACCTTCTGTTTTGATTACCGTGACTAAAGCTGTTTTAATTTGTTTTTGCCGCAGTTCTAATATTTTTTGAAATGTGTCCATTTGAGCCTTTTTTAAAATTGATTAGTAAATAAATTGATTAAAAGTAACTATTGTCATTAGGTCATTTGCCCCGAAATTTCAGGATGTCATTAAGCCATTTGCTTTGCGTCATTTGGCTTCGCCGTCATTTTTGAGTAATGTATTACATAATACTTCAAACGCTTGTTCGTTTTTGATTTATTACTCAAATTTTTTTCTCATTGCATTAGGAAGTTCATGTATCAAATCAGAATGCGTCTCAACCAGCCGTAAAATATCAGCTAAATCTTTTTGCCTTTTACTCATCCTGCGCTGTTTATCAGAATACGCCCAAATTTTACCTTTAATAACATCCTCAATTTTCGCCACCTGCATATCATATCCTAAAACATTGCGCATCTTTGCCCTTGGAATAAAATCCTGATACCGAGGGTCGGTTTGCAATTGTATCCTTAAATCCGATTTATTTAAGCTTAAATTGATAATGTGAGCAAAGCGTTCAATCCGGAAATAATTAACAGCGGCATTACAGAGCGCATCAATATCATCGGCAGCCACTACAATATCCAAATCCAGGCTGACCACAGGTTCAGCATAAGCATTTACTGCAAGACCACCGATTACGCAATATTTGACGTCTGCTTCAGTCATTATATTCAGGAAGATTT
>JAUXGF010000220.1 GCA_030622395.1 Calditrichaceae bacterium | reverse complement strand
TATTAATCATTTCATTTAATAAACAGAATCATAATAGGTATCTGTTTTTAAATTTATTACAATTAGACAGTAAAACGTTTTGATGTTAAAACATATTTAATTATATTTACATTATGAAAACAATAATGAAAAGATCGACGGTCTATTTAGACCCTAAAATTCATAGAGCCTTAAAAATTAAATCCGTTCATAGTTCAAAAACTATGTCTGAATTGATTAATGAAGCTATTCGATTAAGTCTAAGCGAAGACTATGAAGATTTATCTGCCTTCGACGAAAGAAAGAATGAACCAAATTTAGATTTTGAATCCGTTTTGAAAGAATTGCAATCAAGTGGCAAATTATAAAATTCTGATTAAAGCTTCAGCGTCAAAGGAAATTAAAAAACTTCCCAAGAAAGACCTTCAGAGAATTGTAGATAAAATCCAGGCATTATCATTAGACCCAAGACCCGCTGGATGTGAAAAATTATCTGGGGATGATAAATTCAGAATTCGTCAGGGAAATTACCGCATAATTTACTTGATTGAAGATGATCGACTAATTGTAATCGTAATAAAAGTTGGTCACCGTCGTGATGTTTATAACAAGTAATCAAGTTTTCACCTCTTTATTTGTGAAAAAACAAGAAATAATTTATCCTACGATTGGCGCGGTATCAATTCGCTGCCGACCACAAACAATTCCAACTCAGAACAATTTTTGAAGTTCGTCAAAGCGCTTGGGGATGAGCTTCGTAAGGACAAATAAAATTGTACAATTCTATGGAAAAATTAACTATAAAACAATGTGAACAAACAGACGTCGAAAAAATAACGCATCTTCAGCCGCAGGGTTGGGAAGATATTACTTATTATTTTCGGTTTTATTGCAAACAGACCTTCTGTTACCCTATCATGGCAATCTATGATAACAAGATTGCGGGTGTTGCCAATGGAATCATAACCGGAAAAACAGGTTGGTTGTCTCACATAATTGTATCTCATGATTATCGAAGGAAAGGATTTGGTAATAAATTAACGCAGCATATTATAGATTATTTAAATAGTCAAGGTTGTAAAACCCAGCTTCTTATAGCAACGGAAATGGGCGAAAAACTTTATGAAAAATTGGGATTTAAAAAAGTAAGTTCATATTGCTTTTTCCGTGGATCAAAACTTAATATTAAAGTGAATGATGAAAATATAAGACCTTTGATTCAACCGCATTTTGAGCCGTTATTACAAATTGACCGGGAGATTTCCGGAGAAGACAAAAGGCAGATGCTTGAGAGTTTTAATTCTAAAGGGTGGGGCTATTTTGATATAGATTCACAGGAATTGACGGGCTATTATTTATCGGATATTGGAGAGGGTTTAGTAATTGCAAAAGATGCAATATCCGGTACAGAATTATTAAACTTAAAGCATAGCTTTAAGGAAGGTAAAGCAGTGCTTCCTGATGAAAATGAAGATGGAAAAAAGTTTCTTACCTCAAATGGATTCCAAAATTATTCAAAAGCGTCACGAATGATATTAGGAGAAGAAATAAAATGGAAACCGAATTTAGTATTTAGCAGGATTGGCGGGTTCTATGGATGAAAAGTGGTTCTCTTTTTATTCTATGTGAGAGGCTCAAACTTATATTAACTGTTTATTTTTTACTTGAATTAAGATTGCCAATTAAGTTAATATCCAAAGAGCTATAAAAATTTCAATATATTTTTACTTGGTAATCTCAAATGACAGAGCATTACGAAATTACTGTATTTATTTTTGACATATATTAATATTATATGTATATTTTGCACTTTATAAAATTGAAAAATATTCCGGCGTAGCTCAATTGGTAGAGCGGGTGGCTGTTAACCACTAGGTCGTAGGTTCGAGTCCTACCGCCGGAGCAATAAGCCATTGTTAAAATGTATTAGCAATGGCTTTTTTTATTATAAGTAGCGCCGATACAAAATCACAAATTAGTTTTTAGAGCTAATAGCTAAAAGCTTTAATCAAAAAAGCCCTCTCATATATTTAATATAAGAAGGCTTTTTTTATTAAAAAATAGATTTAGAACATCAAATCGTCAGACAATACTATCTTGCAAATATCATCTTTCTGCTGTGTACTTCATTTCCCGTCTGTAAGCTGTAAATATAAACGCCGGAACTTACTATCTGACCCGCTGAATTTCTGCCGTCCCAGACAACAGATTTTTCTCCTGCTGTTTGAATATCATTAACCAGTGTTTTTACTTCCTGCCCAATAAAATCGTAAACCTTTAAGACCACACTGGATGTTTTAGGCAGATCGTAGTGAATTGTGGTTGTCGGGTTGAATGGATTGGGATAATTCTGATGAAGGGAATAATTTTGAGGTATATTGCCCTCAGGTATAAATGTAGATGAGGATGACTGTTCTGTGGTAAGTCCCTTTATACAGAAATTTGCCGTATTGTTAAAATCATAAAGATCAAGCCATGTTGAACCTTCATAGTAATAACTCTCACCAGGATTTGACGCCGATTCCACAATTGTGCCGGTGGATGATGCTCCTAATAAAACCGGAACTTCCGATGTACGGTCATAAGGCTGTCCGCCCGCTGAGAGCTGTAAATAAAGATAGAAATCATCGTCTGCCGCTAAGATAACCGGTATATCCAGATCAATAGTATGAAATCCTAAATGATCGATGAACCCGGTCTTATTTGTTAGTTCGTCCAGCAGTTCGTCGCTTTCAAAACTGTCATAAATCTTAACCGTATAGTCCACGCTGTCTGCGGCGGTGAAAAAGCTGACAGATTTGAGCGACTCTGCGCCGGCGGCTGTAAAGGCGTTGAAAGCTTCAAAGCAATCCGCTTTTGTATCGCGCCAGCCATGGTAATCATGATAGTAAATGAGGTCGTAAGCTAAGGGTTCAACATCCTGAAAGGAAACAGCGCCCATTTCCGGATGCTGACAGCAATGCTTATCATAATATGAAATCCAGAAATAACCGTCTAATCCCCAATCACCCCAACTGTTTTTACACAGCCAGGCGCCGTCCAGTGGAGCCTGAGTTTCTTTATTATCGTCCCAACCAACGATAGCTATGGCATGATTAGGGTCAAAATCGCTGCTTGGCGGTTGGAAGTGGATGTAGTCTCCGGAAATAAATATACCGTCATAGAACATACATGTACCCATAACGCCTTCGCTCATAATTTTGTTTTTGATTGTATTAATATTGTTAAGGTCCGATCCGGCAACGTACCATTCGATATCCCTTGGATAATAATAATGATAACTGGGATCATATCTCTCAGGAGCAGGGTCGAAGGACTGCCCGTCGCAATCGCGGACAGCGCCTTCGCTTCTGGTGAGATAGGCTGAAGTAACACGGTAGTCGCCGCCTTCATGCACTACAAGCCCGCCGCCTGTGGGAGGATCTCTATCGTCATTATTATTTTTATTAAAACCGTTCCACCAGTCGAGGTGATATTCCGCTAAATTTGGTTCCCCTGTTTCCCCGGCTGCTTCCCAGATACCGGTTATCATAAGGTTGCCTTCAATGGCAGCCATCGCTCCATGTGTCCAGCAAGTGCCGTCAATTTGACTTTTAACCGAGGTTACGTAATTAGTTCCGCCCACGTCGCGCAAATCAAAAGTTACCGGCGGATCGTCAGCAAAAGATAGTTTAAAAGTAAAAGCTAAAATAAACGCTAAATAAATCAATCCCGTTCTTTTCATATTTCCTCCATAAGTTATATTAATATTCTTAGATGTTGTAATCATTCTTAAGGAATAAATTGATTAAGTTAATATGTTTTGCAGAGGCTTGTATAAAATATGTTAAATATTTCATATTTGTCAAGCAATTAAAAAAGATAAAATGTAAAGTCTCATAGTTAAAATTTGGAGCGAATTCCCGATTATCAGCCTGTTGCAGAACACCAAAAATGTCATTTCGAACGGAGTGAGAAATCTTATAACGTCAATGAAAACAATATCCCGACGATTCGGGATCGATTCTGAATTGTCAATTCAATCCAAAAACAAATTTCTTACCCGTATATAATGTTCTGCAATATTTTTATTTTTTTATTTGCATACTTTCAATATACTTAATACTTTTTAAGCATTATTAGAAATGCGTCTGTAAAGAATTGCATACTTGAAAATAATAAAATATAAACATTAACATTAACATTAATATGAGGTATTATTATGAGCAGGGCTGAAGAACTAATTAATCTTTCTCCGCAAGAATTCATTCGGTTTTTAAGAAAACAAAATATTAAAAAGTTCTTTTTTGTATATGATCAAAATAAGAATAATCTTATAAGTTCTCATCAGCAGTTGCAGCCGGTTGCCGATTATATTCAAGCAGACAAAAGGGATTTTATGGAGCATGAAGGAATGTTCTTTCAGATCAGTAAAAATTATGATACTTTACAAGGGGCGTTTGTGCACCGAACAAACCGCGGTCAGGCGGCAGGCGGCGTGCGGTATTGGCATTACGATAAAATGGAAGACTACCTGCGGGACGGGCTGCGTTTAGCAAAAGGAATGACTCGCAAAAATGCCTTAGCCGGTTTGTGGTGGGGAGGCGGCAAAGGAGTTATGGCTCACAACCCAAGCGTGGATAAATACGATCCGGATATAAGAGCGTCTCTTTACCGTGAATATGGAGAGCTTATGACTTCCATTCGCGGCTGTTACGTTACCGCCGAGGATGTGGGGACAAACGTAACGGATATGGCAAATATTTTTTCTCAAACCAGATTCACTACTTGTATTCCTCATAACTTAGGAGGCAGCGGCAATCCTTCAATCCCGACAGCCAGAGGCGTGATTTGCGGTATGGAAGCAGCTTTAAAATTTATCGGCAATGAGACGTTAGAGGGTAAAACAGTAGCTGTGCAGGGCATGGGCAATGTAGGCGGTCCGCTAATCGGTTTTTTGTTTGATAAAAATGTAAAAAAAGTAATCTCCTGTGATGTTAATCCCGATATTGTGAAAAAATTGAAAGATGAATTTGCCGGTAAAAATCTGCAAGTCAACGCTGTTGAACGCGGCGATAACTCGATTTTCAGCGTTGAATGCGATATCCTTGCTCCCTGCGCTACAGGAGCGGTTCTTAATCCGCAAACAATTCCTCAAATAAAGGCTAAGATAATCTGCGGCGCGGCTAACAATCAATTGGAAGATTCCGAAAGGGATGACCGTTTATTATATGAAAGAGGCATTATTTACGTTCCCGATTTTTTAACAAACCGTATGGGTATTGTAAATTGCGCTAATGAACAAGACGGCTATGTAAACAACGATCCGCTTATTGAAAGACATCTTACTAAAGACTGGGAGTATTCTGTCTATCAAACAGGATTAAGAGTTCTTAAAGAGTCAAAAGAAACCGCAACCCCGCCTTCCAAAGTCGCCATTCGTATGGCTGATAAACTTTCGCTTGAGAATCATCCCGTTGCCGGACATCGCGGGAGGCAAATAATTGATTCCTTAGCGGCGGACCGCTGGCATGAGGATATATGAAGTAAGAAGTAGCCCCAAAGGGGTCGCTTCGCGAGAGGCAGGAATTGGGAATTAGTCCCTAATGAGTTGAATTAGTGAAAAATTGTTAAAAACATTTTTAACCGATTCTGCAATCCCTTTTGTACCAT
>JAUXGF010000318.1 GCA_030622395.1 Calditrichaceae bacterium | reverse complement strand
CGCAAGAAAGGATCAGGGAAGTACAACTTCAAAATCGAGTAAGTTTTGTCGCAGGAGATTATAATAAAGATGAACTTCCCGGTGGATGTGACCTTGCTCTATTGTCAGCCGTCATACACCAAAACAGCCCTGAGCAGAATCTCAGCCTTTTTCAAAAAATATATCGCACGCTCGAATTGGGCGGCGCGCTCTTAATCCGTGATCATGTTATGGATACGACCCGGACAAGACCACCTATGGGGGCGCTTTTTGCCCTGAATATGCTGGTCAGCACATCAGCCGGTGATACGTATACTTTCGATGAGATAAAAGATAGTCTGGAAATGGCAGGTTTTGAAAAGGTGAAAATGGTAATGACAGGTGAAAGGATGGACTGTCTGGTTGAAGCCGGAAAATTGAAGTAGAATTTTATTAAATATGTATAATTTCAAGTAATTCTGAGATATATCGGTCTAACAAGGCAATTCTCGTGTCAAGATTAATCCCGACCGGTCGGGAAGTGATTAGCTTCCACCAATATCTGAGGTTTTATTTTTTATAAATCATTTTGCTTGCTATTATTTATAAAAGAAATTCATTTTAGATGTTCATCATTTAATAAAGAGGCTAACAAATTTAATATTGGTTTGCGCCGTATCTAATTTTGATAAAACCCCAACAGGCATGGAGACTTTTTTCATTCCGTGCCCATAAGGAAAATTAAATAAAACCGGATAATGTGAATTCCCAAAATAATCTTGTAACACTTCCTCAATGGAAAAAGATTCCTGATCGTCGTTTTCATCCACGCAGTCAATAAAATTGCCTAAAATAAGCCCGTTAATTTGATTGAATATTCCGGCTTGCTTTAACTGCGCCAGACTGCGGTCTACTCTATAAGGCTTTTCCCCGACCTCTTCTAGAAAAAGAATACTATCCCGGTAATTCGGCGAAAATCCTGTGCCCAATTGTGAAGCGACTATTGATAAGCATCCGCCTAATAAACGGCCTTCCGCCTGTCCGCTTTGCCAGATTATTGTTTCCGTATCTTTAAAGTTAATTGTATATTCCGGATGTCGGTTGTTGATTTGCCCCCAGAAATGTTTCTCAGTAAATTCAAGTATTTCGCCGCCCATTTCCACAGCCGCCATCGGGCCGGAAAGAGAAGGGATCCCGGCTTTCTGCCACAGCGCTAATTGTAGAGTTGTAATATCGGAATATCCAACCAGCAATTTAGGATTTTGATTAATCATATCATAGTCTAATTTGTCTAACAAACGCAAACAACCCCAGCCGCCTCTGGCGCAGATAATACCGTCAATTTCGGGATCGGAAAACATGGAGTGTAAATCATCTATCCGTAAATTATCATCTCCAGCCAAATAGCCGTGCTTTGCGGTAAGGCTTTTCCCTTTCTTTACGGCGTAGCCTAATTTTGTTAAATAATCGATACCTTTTTGCAGCTTATCCGGATTAGGTTGAAAGCCGGGCGCTATTACGCCTAATTTGCCGCCTTTTTGGATTCTTCTCAGCATGCCGTTCCTTAAAGATTGTTTACTGTGAATATTAATTTTATTTTCGTTATTAGAATAAATTTAACAATTAACATACAAAAATCTATTATTAAAATAAACGAAATTGATTCCGTATAAGAAAAACCTGATGATCGGCAATTTAAATATTGCAAATCACAAAAATTGCATATTATTGAAATAGGCGTATTCTTAGAAACGATGCAATGATTCGTCTCTAAACAAGATTGGTTATTGAAGGTTGAATATTGTAATTTATTTGGAATTTGTATTTTGTTTTTTATTATTTGTTTTCATCCAGACGATGTATTACTAAAACAATCGCTTTTATATTGTTTTTATTTAAAATTAATAATAACTTATTTAGATATAAAAAGATTACATAAGAACATAGTAAACAAATTAACCCTGTTAAATAAAAAATTAGTATAACTGAAAAATGTTCAAAAATATTATTTAACAGGGTAAATTAATGGGTCTGTGTAATAATAAATTCACTCTTATCGATCAGTGAAAAAAGTTTAAAGTTTATAAGTGAACTAAAATGACTAAAGTTTTCATTAACTTTAGTTCACTTTTAACTTTAGTCACTTTAGGCACTTTGAATATGTTAAACTTTTCCCGACCATCGGGACTATACAATAAATTATAAATAATAAAATCAATTTAAAATTTAAAAGAAGGCGGTAAATATGGCTAAAGTTTTAGTTGCAACTGTTAAACCATTCGCTCCCGCAGCGGTTGGGAATATTAAAGAAATTGTAGAAAAAGCCGGTTATGAATTTGCTCTTTTAGAAAAATATGCCGATCAGTCAGATTTTATAAAAGCTGTTTCCGATGCAGATGCTCTTATTATAAGAAGCGACAAAGCCACGAGAGAGGTTATTGAAGCCGGTAAAAATCTTAAGATTATTATCCGCGCCGGCGCCGGATATGACAATATTGACCTTGAGGCTGCAACAGAAAAAGGCATAGTCGCCATGAATACTCCGGGACAAAATTCAAATGCGGTAGCGGAACTGGCGCTGGGTATGATGGTTTATTTTGCAAGAAATTGTTTTAACGGCAAAGCCGGAACTGAGCTGAAAGGAAAAAAACTCGGTATCCATGCTTATGGTAATGTCGGAAGATATGTCGCTAATATCGCAAAAGGATTCGGGATGGAAATCTATGCATTCGATCCTTATATACCTAAAGAAAATATAGAAAAGGATGGCGTTCACAGCGTTGGCTCAGTTGAAGAGCTTTACAGTAAATGTCAGTATGTTTCTTTACATATCCCTGCAAATGAGGAAACTAAGAATTCCATTAATTACGAGCTTCTTTCAAAAATGCCTAAGGGCGCGGTTCTTGTTAACACGGCAAGAAAAGAAGTTGTTTGTGAAAAATCACTAATGACGATGTTTGCCGAAAGAGACGATTTCGGCTATATTTCAGATATCGCCCCGGACTGTATGGATGAGATTGCTGAAAAATATGAAGGAAGATATTTCTTTACGCCAAAGAAGATGGGCGCTCAGACCGCGGAAGCAAATATTAACGCCGGTATCGCCGCCGCAAATCAGATAGTGAATTATTTAGAAAAGGGCGATAAGACTTTTCAGGTAAATAAATGATATTTGATTTAAAACAACTATTGATCTGTGTTTTAATAAGCTGCAAAAATAACAACGCTTATATTATTGATAGGTCAGCAAGATTTGTTGTGTTTATGAATATAAAGAGCCTTGGTGAATACTGAGGCTCTTTATATTTTTAGAAACCTTATTAACAAAACGCCAAGCCCGCTTAGCTCCTGGTTGTTGAACATTGCGCCCTTTATAATGATGAAACTACACTTGGCTTTACACGTTTGTATGTGTAGAATATGCCATATATAATATGGATGAATTTTATGCCGACAAATTTAGCAATAGACGATAAGCTTTTAGAAATGGCTAAGGATATCGGTAAGCATAAAACAAAAAAAGCCGTTGTCACCGAAGCTCCTCAGGAGTATATCCAAAGAAGAAAACAATTTCAGATAACTAAGTTATTTGGCTCTGTTGAATATGATGAAGAATATAATTAGTGTCTGAACGAAAACTAGCCCAAACTGTCATTTCGATCCCGATAAATCGGGAAGAAATCTGTAACTTCAATAATTCCAAGGGTTGAAAGATTTCTCACCCAATAAATCGGGATTCGAAATGACAAAATTATGCTTTTTCGTTCAGACACTAATTATAAGGAACAACGCAAAAGGAAATGAAAGTATTAGTAGACGCTTGTATCTGGTCATTAGCGCTACGAAGAGGCGCGTCAAAAGATCATCATTTGGCAAAAGAATTCTCAGAGTTAATCAAAGAAGTGCGAGTGCAAATTATTGGGCAGGTACGACAGGAATTATTATCCGGTGTAAAATCACAAAAACAATTCAATGAATTAAAGTTTTATCTTTCGGCCTTTCCTGATTTACTATTGGAAACTACCGATTTTGAACAAGCCGCCGCCTTTTTTAACATAAATAGAAAGCATGGTATCCAAGGTTCAAATACGGATTTTCTAATATGTGCGACAGCTTACCGGCTAAATTTAGAAATATTCACTTGTGATAAAAAGTTTGAACTTTTTCAGAAGCATATCCCGATAAAACTCTATTCACCGAGAGTACATTGCTAAGCCGCTTTATAAATTGCCATTTACGTGAAAGTTTTTCAACTAACCCCCTTCCCGAGGGGATCCCTGTGGGAAAATCCCCCTCTCTTTAAGAAATAGAGGGGGACTTGGACTCAATTTTTTCCCCTTCCCTATTGTATTAGGGAAGGGTTAGTTACTTATGAGTTAAATTCGTGAAAAATTGTTAAGAAAATTATTAACCGATTCTGCAATCCCTTTTGTACCAT
>JAUXGF010000297.1 GCA_030622395.1 Calditrichaceae bacterium | reverse complement strand
GGCAGTTTTTAAAAGTGCGGAAAACAAGAAGCTAACCATTCCAACGACGTGGGCATTACAAAACGATAACTCAAACCGGGAAGCGATGCAAAGGAAGCAAATGCCGTAAAATATAAAATTATAGTAAATTCATGATCCGTTTCCCCCAATTTACGGACGGTTATATAAGCAAGCGAAGTAAAAAAAGCGCCGCCTAAACCGATCATAGCAACGTATGGATTGAGCGACAACGAAGGTTTAATAATAAAAAATAGACCGGCAAAACCGATTAAATACAATCCCCATTGTTTTTTAGAATTATACTCCTTTAAAATAAACGGGGCAATAAATGCGGTGAGCAGCGGATTAATGTAAAGCAAAATTACTGCGTCGCCAAGCGGCAGGGCGGTTAAAGTATAAAAAAACGCCGAAAGCCCTATAAATCCAAAAAGCGCCCTGACAATCAATAAAGATTTATTTTTCCCTAAAATTGGAATTTTATATTTTAGGACAATAATAAAGGTCATAATAAACACTATTAAAGACCGAATAAAGACTATCTGTTGCGAGGGCAGATTGCCGCTTCCCGCGGACTTAACGCAGACTCCCATTATACTGTAACAAAAAGCCGCGGCTAGCATATAGCGGGCGCCTGTAGAAAATGGAACGCTATCTTTTATTCTCTTCAATCTGCCTGATATGTTCAATCTTAATACCTTACACTGATAATTGATCTTTTTAATTTTGATTATGCCATGCTAAATTTTTAAAAATAAGATTAAAATCAATATTTAGGGTGGTGGGAAGCCATTTTAAAATATCTTATTAAGATAAAATTTGTTACACTACTTCATCCGTTTGGGGAGTATAAAATTATACAAAACTCATTTTTCTACAGGCTGTTGTAAAACCTGCCGTATCTTTTTTGCTAAAGATTCAGGAGTAAACGGTTTGCGAATGAATTGCGCTCCTGAATTCAAAATATTATTTTTAACAATATAATTATCAGTATAGCCGGACATATACAACACTCCCATCTCTGCATGAGTTAACTTGAGACGCTTTACTAATTCCACACCGTTCATCCCGGGCATGACAACATCGGTAAGTATTATGTGGATGGTTTCTTTATACTTCCGGCTAATATACAAGGCTTCCTCGCCATTAGGGGCTTCCAACGTTTTATATCCGTTATGGCGCAGCATCTTACAAATCATAGCGCGAAGGCTGTCTTCATCTTCAACTACTAATATTGTTTCCGTTCCTTTTAGATTTTCTTTTAAAGTAACGATTTTTTCTTTAGTACCAATTCTCCCGTCCGCCGGGGGCAGGTAGATATTAAAAGTCGTTCCATGATTAAGCTCGCTATCCACCCAAATGTAACCATTGCTTTGTTTGACAATTCCAAATACAGTGGATAGTCCTAATCCCGTGCCCTTACCCTTTTTTTTGGTTGTAAAAAACGGTTCGAATATCCTTTCCTGGACGTCTTTTCCCATACCGATTCCGGTATCACTGACAGACAACATTACATAAGAGCCGGGATTTATATGAGCGTGTAATTTTGTAGATTCTTTATTAATAGTAATATTTTTTGTCTCAATATTTACTTTACCTCCTTCCGGCATAGCGTCGCGGGCATTAACCACCAGATTCATAATTGCCTGCCCGATTTGACCGGGGTCGGCGTAAATATCACTTAGTTCCTGGTCGAGTTTTGTCTGAAGTTTAATATCTTCTCTGATGAGACGTTTAAGCATTTTTTCTGTTTCCCGGATAAAATCATTTAAATCCATTAGCTTTGGCGTTAAAATTTGCCGCCGGCTAAAAGTTAGTAGTTGACTTGTAAGCGATTCAGCCCGTTCACAGGCTTTGTCAATTTCTTTAACATTTTCAAAACTAGTCTTATCTTCATCGATATCTAACAACATAAGTTTACTATACCCGTGTATAATAGCAATAAGATTGTTGAAATCATGAGCTATGCCGCCTGCTAATTTCCCAATCGCTTCCATTTTTTGCGACTGGCGGAGCTGCTCCTCTAATTGTCTTTGATCAGTAATATCGGCTGAAATATTCAACGCCAGCTTTGTTTCTTTTGAGCTGTCTTTAACAGGTTGAACGCTAATACTGTAATGACGCTCCTGCCCATTCTCTTTTAACATAAAATTAAAAGCCTGTCCCTTGCCGGAAGATATTACCTTCCGGATATAAGTCATATACTCTTCCGCTTTTTGTTTAGGAAGAATATCCCATATAGACTTACCGAGAATATCCGGCAACTGCAGTCCGCCTAGTTGTAGCGCCGCCGTATTATTAATAAAGGAAAAAATGCCGTCGCTATCCAGCGTAAAAATTCCTTCCTCAATACTTTCGACAAGAGTTCTGTGTTTTTCTTCACTTTCACGAAGCATGTTTTCAGCGCGTTTACGTACAGCTATTTGATTTTTTAGTTTCAAATTTATTTTTTCAAGTTCGACGTTACGTTTTCTTATAGTATATAACCTAATTTGAACAATTAAATAAATAGCGGATAAAAGCGCTATTACCAGTATAAGACGAAACCACCATGTTTGCCAATATGGAGGCAGGATAGTTATTTTTACCGATATCCCTTTTTTATTCCATATTCCACCGCTGTTGGTGGCTTTAACTCTGAGAATATATTTGTTTGGCGGGAGATTAATAAAAGTCAATGTCCGCTTATGACCAAGATAACGCCAATCCGTGTCAATTCCTTCCATCATATATGCATATTTATTCCTTTGCGGATCGGTATAATCCAAAGATGCAAATTCAAATAAAAAAACATAATCATTATATGCTAATTCTATTTCTTCCGGTTCGACAATTGTCCTCTTTTCAGAGGTTTTCTCATCTTCTAAAACTGATTCATGAAAGATTTGGAAATTTGATATAACAACAGGTGGAATGTATATTTCATCCTTTATTATATCCGGCTGAAAAGCAGTCACCCCTCTTACTGTGCCAAAAAACATTACGCCGCCCTTTCCTTTGAAACAAGCGTTCCGGCTGAATTCAATTTCCCGCAAACCGTCCCGAACATCATAGTTTTTAAAACATCTTGTTTTAGGATTAAACCGCGATATACCATTTTTTGTGCTAATCCAGAGATTGCCTCTTTTATCTTCCAATATTCCGCAAACCATGTTATCTGCCAGACCGTCTTTTTTTCTATAATGTGTAAAGGTTTTTTCTGAGCGGTCAAATTTGTTTAATCCGCCCGATGTTCCAATCCATAAAGACCCGGAGACGTCTTCATAAATACAATTAATAAAATCACCACTTAAGCTTTTTGTGTCGTTAGGGATATTATAAAATTTAACAAATTTTTCGATATCCCGGTCAAATTGATTTAATCCTTTATTCGTTCCAATCCAAAGTTTACCTGACAACCAATCTTCATGGATAGACAAAAGCAAATTACTGTTTATACTATTAGGATCTTTTAGGTTTTTCTGATATGAGATGAACTTTCGCTTTTCTCTGTTAAATTTATTTAAACCACCTTTAGTCGTGCCAACCCACAGCACACCGAAACGGTCTTCATAAATAGATGAAACATGATTGCTACTCAAACCGTGAGGGTCAGAAGGGTTATGCCGGTAAGAAGTAAATTTTTTGGTTTTACGGTCAAATTTTTGCAAGCCCCCAAAAATTGTTCCAATCCAAAGTATGCCTGACTGGTCTTCATAAATACTGGTTATACATTTGTCTGCCGCGTGGTTTGGTTTAGCAGTATTCGTTTTATAGTGTGTAATTTTTCCTGTTAATCTGTCGAGTCGATTAAGCCCGCCAGTTGTACCGATCCAGAGCATGCCCAAATGGTCTTCACAAATGGAAAGAACACGATTGTGGTCCGGCTTACTGTAATTTGTACAATAGTGTAAAAATACATCTTTTTGCGGTTTAAATTTATTAATTCCGCCGCCAATTGTTCCAACCCAAATCATACCTGACCGGTCTTGATAAATTGTCCGCACCTTGTTGTTGCTTAAGCTGTTAGGGTCGTGAATATTATTTTTGTAAAAAGTATATTTTTCATTTTTAGGATTAAACTTTATCAATCCATTTCCGTTTGTTCCGTTCCAAAGCATACCGGAATTATCTTCATAAAGCGACTTTATATTTTTATATGTCATAAAGGAAAGATCATAGGGGGGATAATAATTGCTAAAAAATGTTTTGCTTTTCCTACCAAAATTTTTTAGCCCGTGGCTCGACGTCCCGATCCAGAGTTTATTTGAGGGACCTTCACAGATAGACAGAATATTTTTTATTTTTTGAGCGCTGTGTTTATAGCAAGTAAATATCTGCGTATCCCTGTTATATTTGTTTAGACCTCCGTTACCCGTTCCAATCCATAATACGCCGGATTTGTCCTCAAAGATTGAGTGTATTCGATTATCGATTATACTGCCGGGATCATCCGGATCATGCCGGTAGCGGATAAAATTTCCATTTTTCCCGTCAAATTTGTTAAGACCATTGCGTCTTGTGCCAATCCACAGCGCGCCGGTATGATCATTATAAATAGTAGGAATTGAATTCCCACTTATGCTGTTGGG
>JAUXGF010000038.1 GCA_030622395.1 Calditrichaceae bacterium | reverse complement strand
TATTTATTAAATTAACGCTTATATTTAACCTGTCAAAAAGGATAATATTTTAAATGAAAACAATTAATATAGATTTTATAGTAAGATTACCATTCAGTATAAAAAACAAGGGCAAATATTTTCTGTCTTCTTGTAATATATTAGATATCCATTCACAAGAATATACAAAAGAAAAAGCTATTAAGAATTTAGAAGAAGCTCTTTCTCTTTTCTTTTTATCTTGCTTAGAACGCGGGACATTAGACGCTGTATTAAAACAATGTGGTTTTGTTCCATCAGTACATACACAAAAACAATCGAAAACCAAATTTAAAAAGTATATTGACGTCCCTATTCCAATGATCGTTAACGAACAAAAAAGTTATATATGCCACGTATAACGCCAATTAATTGGAAAGCTCTCGAATATGTTTTCTTAAAAGCCGGATTCAAATTTGAAAAACAAGTTGGCAGTCATCGTTCATATTCCAAACCAGGTGTATTACGTCCCAATTATAATCCCAACATATAAAGAAATTGATGTTCATATTATTCAATCAAATTTACGCAGCGCCGGCATTACACGAGAAGAATATTTCGTTTTATTAAATAAGTGTAAATAAAAGTGAATATTATAAAATATCTAATCCGCCTTCCCCAATAATTTTTCCCGATCCGCCTTTTTTAAGCCTTTAACCACCAATTCATAAGAATCGTCGATCCATGAATAAATTTCGCTGTCCGCGATGGACTGATCGAGTTCAATAGTATTCCAGTGTTTTTTGTTCATATAATAGCCGGACTGCACGTATTTATATTTTTGCCTTAAAGCCTGGGCGTACACAGGATCGCATTTTAAACTAATTGAATCGGATGTAGTCAAATTGATAAGGCAGAACATCTTGTTCATTACCTTCATAACCAACGCCGCATCACCGAAGGGAAATTCTTGTTTTACCCCTTTTTTTTGAGCGCAATAATTAATTACATTTTGTATTTCCATAGCTTAATAACCTCTAATTAATTGTATAGTCCCGAATTGCAGGGCGTTACAGAACAGCTAAAATGTCATTTCGACCGAAGGGAGAAATCTTAAAACGCCCTATTTTTCAAGGCAAATCCCGATTCTCGGGACGCTCCGCTCGCGCCGCAAGGCGTCCCCGTGGGAAAATGACAGTTTTGTCTAGTTTTCGTTCAGACACTAATTATCCGTTTTTTTATGCTGAATTTTTACCCTGCGCTTTAAGGATTTAATCCCAATTGTCCGGCGACTCCGCTCATTGCTTTTATAACAAATTCCACATGCTCGCCAAAATCAACGCCTAATTCTTCCGCCCCGTTTTTTATTTCTTCCCTGTTTACTTTGGCGGCAAAGTTTTTATCCTTCATCTTTTTCTTTACTGATTTTATTTTTACATCGCTTAAGGCGCGGGTGGGACGCACAAGCGTAACGGCTGTGATAAAACCGGATAACTCGTCCACTGCGTACAAAGTTTTAGCCGCCATAGCTTCGCGGGGAACACCAGTGTAATCGGCATGACCAAGTATCACAGTGCGGATTTCTTCGGATACGCCTTTTTCCTCTAATATTTTAGAACCTTTCATGGGATGCTCATCAGGATACATTTCGTAATCAAAGTCGTGCAGCAAACCTATGCAGCCCCATAGTTCCACATCTTGATTATATTTTTCGGCATAAGCGCGCATGGCTGCCTCAACCGCATAAGCGTGTTTGAGCAGACTTTCAGTTTTAGTGTATTCCTGTAAAATAGATAATGCTTGTTCTCGTGTCATAAGTTTCCCCTTTTATTGTTTAATTAAAATTATTAATGAAAACGATCCTGGATACTGGATGATCAAGTTTCTTTATCCAGCATCAAGTATCAAGTATCCCCGCAAAATCGGGATTTCCGCTCCGCTCCAACAAGTATCTCTTGCAAGATAAATATCTTTGGTTTGTTTTAATCCAAATATTCCATCCCTTCATCTGTAATGCTTAATTTAGGGTACTTTCCCGAACTGCGTTCCAGATATCCTTTTTTTATGGCAGCATAAATCATTCTTATAATAGTATTTGTATCTTTTTCCATCATAGCGGCAAAGCAAGGGCTGCTATTTGCTTCCCGATATGAAAAGCGGTCTTCGTCAATTCCTTTTAAAATATTTGCAATAGTGGTTACGCCAAAAGTATCGTCAAATTCTAAAACACATTCTAATAAGATTGCCATCCCGTCATCATGTCCGGCGGATTTGTGCCCGGCTGTTTCGGGCGACGTCCAGTTGAGGCAGTAATCACATGCGCGGCAATTTTTATGTTGATATTTTTCACCAAAATAATCCAAAATGTATTTTCGCCGGCATTGATTGTTTAATACATATTCTTCTATTTTAGCGAGCCTGCTTAGTTGTAATTGTTTTTGATTTTCATAAGCCTCAAAATCAATAGGTATTTTATTCCAGTCGACTTTAAATGAGGTGATCTCAATGCCGCGTCCGCGAAAAGGAGGCGAATATGTTAAAATGCCTTTCCCCGCTAATCCACGTATGGCATTGTTGAACTGATCGCTTGTAAAATTAAGTTCTTTAAGCGTCATATTAAAAGGTATCTCTTGCGCAGACTGCCGGTTAAGCCAGTCTAATATTTTTTTTTGATTCGGCGCCCGCTTAACTTCATGTTTTACTTCTTTTTGATTTTTTAAAATGTCGACACAGTAAGTTAATACATTTTTTGATAGTCTTTTTAATATTTCATACCTTTCAAAAAGTTTGACTGCCGCGCCAACCTGCATATCGTTACAACCGGCGTATTCCCCGATTTCTTTATATGTTTGTAAAATTATTCTTTCGTTCAGACTAAATAAATATTCATAAACATTTTGCAGTATTTTACGCGGGGGAAATGTATTATCAATTAAGTATTCCTGAATTCTATGATCTTTATGGCTGAGAAAGAGCGGGCAATAAGAAGTTTTACCGTCCCTTCCCGCTCTGCCGGCTTCCTGATAATATGCTTCCACAGAAGCGGGTATATTGTAATGAAGAACAAAACGCACGTCGTATTTATCGATGCCCATGCCAAAAGCGTTAGTAGCGACAATGATGGGAATTTTACCGCTAAGCCATTGATTTTGAGCAAAATTGCGTTCTTTCTTTTCCATGCCCCCGTGGTAACCGATAGCCGGTAAATTGCTGCCATTTAAAATAGCTTTTACTTCACTGACCGCTTTTTGAGTGGATACATAAACAATGCCCGAGCCCTTAATGGAAGACAGAATGCGGATTATCTCGCGCTTTTTTTGATCTTCATTCAATTGGAGCGCAAAATAAATGAGATTTGGACGGTCAAATCCGCTGATAAAAATATTTGCCGAACGTAAATTAAGCTGTTTAACTATATCTTGCTGAACGGGTTTAGTGGCGGTTGCGGTTAAAGCAATAACCGGCGGTTTTCCGATCTGTTCAATAATATTTTTTATACGCATATAAGACGGGCGGAAGTCATGTCCCCATTGCGAAATGCAGTGCGCTTCGTCAACGGCAAGCAGCGGGATTTTGATTTGATTGATAAGTTTCATAAATGAAGCTGCCTGAAAGCGTTCCGGAGCCACATATAAAATACAGTATTTACCCTGCCGGATTTCGCTGATGCGTTTTGTTGTTTCATTATAGCTTAGCGTGCTGTTCAAAAACGCCGCAGGTATTTTTAATTTAGTAAGCGCGTCAACCTGGTCTTTCATTAAAGCAATCAACGGGGAGATGACTAATGTTACGCCGGGGAGGATAAGCGAGGGTATCTGGTAGCAGAGTGATTTACCGCTGCCTGTGGGCATAATTGCCAGCGTGTCTTTTCCGGAAAGAACAGCGTCAATAATTTCTTTTTGTCCGCTGCGGAAAGTCTGATAGTTGAAATATTTTTGTAAAACAGCTTGCGGGTTAGAATTTAGCATAAATGCATCGCCAAAGTGATATAATGATTTTCAGCATTTTATTTATTGACGATAAATCTATGAAAAATTAGCAGTAATTGCCAAATCTAATTAAATATCATATTTTAATTTGTATGTATGAAAAGAAGTTATCAGCAAATTCAATTGCCCTGACCGTGGAGCTTAGAGCCGTAGAGCGTAAAGCGGAGAGAGAAGAGCGAAATTAGGTAATACTCTTTTCTTAACATTCGTTTTACACTCTACGCTTCCCGCTCAACGCTCTACGCTTTTCGCTCTCCGCCAAAATAATCACCCTTATGAAGTTTGCAGCTTGAAATAGCTTAACTATTACCTATTTGTTATCTTTCTCAACTGCATCGCATAACATTTCGCTAAATTCCGGGAGAGCGGCGTTAATCCGGCTCCAGCTTGGGATCATAGGTAATTCCATAGGGTTGGCTAAAAATTGATCGCCGGCTATGATGATGCTGCGCAAGAAAACTTCAATAGCTTTCTCTTCGTCATGAAGATCAAAAGTTAAACCGTTAATTTCAGCGTCTACGGAATATTTTTCCACAAAATCAAGCGCGGTTCGTAAATAAGAAGCTTTAATCGTCCGGAAGAATTGATCTGAAAAAATAACGCCCCTGGCCGCTAAAACACGATAGAATGATTTTGCAATATCAATAGACATTTTTGCCAGACCGGCATTGGGATTATCTTCGGAAAGTTTTTGATGTTTATGGTCATATTGATCGAAAATATCTACCTGACACATTTGGTTCTTTGCATAATTACGGTAAATTTCATTCAGGGTGCCAATTTCCAGTCCCCAGTCCGTAGGCAGTCTCAGTCTTAGAACTACATCGCGCAATAAGGCAATCTCCCCGGAAAGAGGGTATCGGAAGGAGTCAATAAAATCTAAATAATCCACATCGCCCAAGATACGTTTTAACGACCGAATGAGCGGCGTAATAAAAAGACGCGCCACCCTGCCGTTTAAGCGGTCTGAAATGCGGCTGTAATAACCTTTGCAAAAACGAAAATTTAGTGAGGGGTGGGCAATAGGAAATACTAATCTGGCAAGAAGACTACGTTCATAAGTAATAATATCGCAGTCATGTATGGCAAAAACGCGCGCTTTACTCGATGCAAGTAAATAACCAAAACACATCCATACGTTACGCCCTTTACCTTCATTGCCAGGGCGGAGATTCTTTTTATTAAGCAGCTTGTAGAGCTCCTGCATCCGCGGGCCGCGCTGCCAGATAATTTTATGGTTTTGGGGCAGTTCCGAGAAAAATCTTTTGGCGTGTTCAAATTCTTTTGCATTAGCCTTATCTAAACCAATGACTATTTCCGAAAGGTAAGGAACCTGTTTCAGTTCTTTTATAATCTTAGGTAATGCGCGTCCATCCAATTCGCTGTACAATGAGGGTAAGACTAAGGCTATAGGCCGCCTGTCAGTAAATAATTTTATTCTTGCTTCTAATTGTTCTATAGGCTGTTTCGTTAAATTATGCAAAGTAGTAATTGCGCCATTCTGAAAAAAATCGGACATACAATATTTCTCCTTAAAATTTTAAAATAACTATTCAGTCATTTCCAGAGAATTTCTGCAGAGTTGAATAAAAATTATATAACCGTTCCGTGTATGTGAAGAATGGAGTAATGGAGTGATGGAGTATTGGAAAAATTGAACCGCAGGAGTCCCTGCGGGAAATTATTGAATTAATGGATGGATCTTTTATCACTCCATTACTCCAACACTCCTAATCCTCCAATATTCCAATTCTTCAATTCTTCAATTAATATCCCTGTTTTTGATAATCTTAAAAACAGCTTCATTCCAGCCTTCCGGGCCGATACCTTTGCTGCGGATTAAATTATTTAATTTGATTTGATCAACATATTTTCCATTAAGTTTTTTTACTAATACGGGCGTATTTACTACCTCAAGCATTTCAAGATCGTTCATGCTGTCGCCGATTCCAATACTGTGAAAGGTTTGCGAAGCAAATTTTTCTTTGAACATTCCGATTAATTTTGCCGTAGCCTTGCCTTTATCACAATTACCTAAAAGATGGAAAAATCGATTCCCGCGCAGTAAACGAAAACCTCTTGACAAAATAAACTTTTTGGCATGTTCTAATGAATCTGGTTTACCGCCTGTTAATACAAAAGGCTCGCTGAATCTGCGCTTTTTTGCCATCTGAGCTCTCTCGGAATCAAGTCCGGAATAATGCTGAATTTCAGCAAGCGTCATTTCGTTGAATCCTTTGAGAGATAAATTATAAGTCTCTTTTAGTTCTTTCAAAAACATTTTAATTTCGGTATATGTTTTACCGAGTATTAATGCATCGTAGCCGTCAATTGAAATTGTTTGTTCCGCAGACGGCTTAAAATATCCTTTAGGGGAAAAAACAGCGCTGCCGTTTTCTACAATAAAAGGATCATGCAAATTTAATTCTTTTCTAATTTCAATAACTTCAAGATGTGTTTTACTTGTACATGGTATCACAGGGATTCGACTGTTTTTCAAAAAACTTAACGCATCCCGCGCTTTTTGGAAGGAATAAGTTTCGGCGTCTAATAGAGTTCCGTCTAAATCTGTAAACACGAGCCATTTCATATCAAATTTAATTCTTCTTTTGTTTAAATGGAATTTGCAGCTCTATAATAATAAGGCAGATTATTTTAAATGACAAGTTTTTTCGATAACCATATTTTTATTATGATTAAATTTGCAAAATATTTTATTTATACCGATCTGCAATTGGTTTGAGAATAGGAGTATCCCCGATAAAAAGAATCGGGACAGGCGGTATAACTGTCAATACGAAGTGGTTAAACTACAAACCACTTCTGTTCCAGTATACAAGACATTAAAATCAGGCTGCTTTGTTAATGTGAAAAATAATTTTGATTATTTAAATCTACTCGGAAGTAATTCTCAAATCATGAGTTACTGCGCTTAAATACTGTTTAGTGTCTGAACGAAAACTAATATAAATTGTCATTTCGATCCCGACCATCGGGAGAGAAATCTTAAATGCAGCGTTTTAAATATTATTTTGTGTAAATAACGATTCCGGTTTTTCAACAGCCTATTAATTCTGACGGATGATGTTTGCGCCGACGCTGTTGAAACGAACGGCTATATCTTCATATCCGCGGTCAATTAATTCTACGCGGTCAATTTTACTTGTGCCCTTTGCCGTTAATGCGGCTATAACCAGGGCAATACCGGCGCGAATATCGGGGCTGCTTAATTCCTGACCCCTTAGCCCGGTTGGGCCGGAGACTAATACGCGGTGCGGATCGCATTGTGTGATTTCCGCTCCCATAATGATCAATTTATCAACAAAAAACATCCGCGATTCATACATCCAATCATGGCATAAAGTAGAGCCTTGAGCCTGAGTCGCCAGTACGATCATGGGACTCATTAAATCGGTTGGAAAAGCAGGCCATAATCCCACCTGAATTTTTTTCACGCCGGAAATTAATTTAGAAGGGCGCACTATCAGGGTTCGCTGATCAGGAAATTTTAAATCAACGCCCATTTGTCTTAAATAATGTTCGGTCATATATAAATGTTCTTTGTAAGCGTCGTGAATAACCAGCTCGCCTTTTGTGCAGGCTGCGGCAATGGCAAAGGTGCCCGCCTCAATATGATCGGGCATGATCCGGTGCTGAAAGCCCTTTAAGTTTTTCGCGCCTTTTATGCGCAAACGATTGCTTCCTTCCCCTTCAATTGCAGCGCCCATTTTTTTTAGAACGCATGCTAAGTCCGTCACATGCGGTTCACATGCGGCGTTATCAATAGTAGTTTGACCGGCAATTGCCGACGCCAGCAGCATGGCGTTTTCAGTAGCCGTTACGGACGCCTCTTTAAAAAAAATGCAAGCGGGCGCCGGATTGGTTAATTGTGCTGTATAGCTTTTTTCATTGATTTTAATCTCCGCGCCAAACGCTTCAATTACATCAAAGTGGCTGTCAGTATTACGCCTGCCGATAACGCAGCCGCCGGGAGGGGGCATTTCAATTTCTCCGGCTCTGGCTAATATCACGCTTAAGTATAATATGGAAGCGCGTAAGCTGCCGGCAAGATTTTCGTCCAACTTTATTTTATTAATCGATCCGCTTATTCGATAAACATTAGCGGCTTCCTGCTTAACGTTTTTACCTAAATCTTTTAACAATTCCAGCATAACCTGAACGTCGCGGATAGCGGGTAAATTTTCGATAATGCATTCTTCATCTGTTAAAACTGTTGCGGCAATGATGGGCAGCGCTGAATTTTTATTTCCCGCAACCGTAATCTCTCCCCGCAAGGGATTTTGTCCCTCAATAATAAATTTTGTCATTTTTATTTCCCAAACTTAAAAAGTTCCCGTAACAGTCCGGCATTGGTGAAAAGTTAAATTAATTCAACAATTCGATTCTTCCATTACTCCAGCACTCCAGTACTCCATTCTTCACTTGGACTATTACATATTTCCGATAAGCTCAACTTCGGTTTCTAAATCTATTCCTAATTGTGTTTTTGCTTTTTCTTTTATTAGATTGATTAGTTCAAAGACGTCGGCGGCGCGGGCATTGCCGGAATTCTCAATAAATGCGGCGTGGCTTAAAGATATAACCGCATTTCCTTTTTTAACGCCTTTTAAATTTAAAACACGGTCGATTAAATATCCAACGGAAGACGTCGGCAGATTAAGCCGCTTTCTTTCTTCTTCGGATAGATTTTGAAAAATACATCCGGCGGAGCGCTGCGGTTGAAAAGATTTTTGCCGCGCCCACTCTTTAGCCAGTTTTGTCGCTTTATTTACATCGCCTTTTTTTAAACGCAGATCAGCCCATAAAATAATTTCTTTGGTTTGATGCAATATACTCCAATCATAATCAAATTTAAAATATGATTGGTTTACTTCCTTTATCTCCTTGCCGTCGGTAAGCCGGGCTTTTTCCACGATTTCGCTAAAATAATTGCGCCCGCCGTGCATGTTAGTGTAAACGGCTCCGCCCACTGTCGCAGGAATACCGGCATACCATTGCAAACCGGTTATGCCTTGTTTAAACAAATCATTCATTAAAACATTTATTTTTATCCCTGAATCCGCCCTCACCAATACGCCCGCGGCGTCCTCATCCGAATAGTCTAAATCGCTTTCTGAATATGTTTCCCGGTCGACCGGATCAAAACGTCCGGCTAATTTCAATGATGTTGGCGCGGCGGAAGTATGCCCCATTATTTTCCAATTATTGGAGTTGTTAATTATTACTAATCCGTCAAAACCATTGTCCGAGATTATGACATTGCTTCCTTTGCCAAGCGTTAAGCAGGGGACGTCGTAATGAGAGGCGAGTTTAACCGCTGATTCCAATTGGTCGCTGTTTGCCGCTTTAGCTAATAATTTCGCTTTGCCTCCGACTCCAAGTGTGGTATATAAAGCAAGCGGTTCATTTTCTTTGACCAATACAGAAGCGCTCTTTAAATCATTTTTAAGCAGCTTAATATTTTGCATAATTTTCTCTGCTGGAAATACTAGTTTTAAAATCAATGGCACAATTTATAAAATTAACCATAATTTACAAAATTAACGATAACAGATTTTTCTTTTATATTAAAAATATTTATATTTTTTCTAAAGGGTAGAACGGAGGGCGAAGAAGCATCGTGAAATTTTCTTAACATTCGCTCAACGCTTCCCGCTCTCCGCTCTACAATACACTTGGAATATGATTAGATTGCCAAAGGACTGAAATGCCGGAAAATAATTACTCATTAGTTAACAAGAGCCTGCATAAAACGATTTTTAAGCTCTCTTTACCGGGCATGGTTTCATCGGTTTTGCAAACACTTTTTCAATTGGTAGACGCTTATTGGGTTGGAAAATTAGGCGCTGAAGCTTTGGCTGCTATCGGCGGCTGCGCTTTTGTAATATGGGCGGTTTATTCTTTGACGGCGTTAAGTGTAAACGGCATAACGACGCTTGTGGCGCAAAATATCGGCAGCGGGAAAAAGGATGAGGCTAAATTTTCCGCCGGTCAGGGTATGCTTGTTAATACAGTCAGCGGATTGATTCTTGCTGTAACCGTTTATTTTTTACAGGATGATATATACAAGATAATGGGCTTTACGCCTGTTGTATTTGAACAAGCGCGCAATTACATGACGATTATATTATTTGGTCTGGTATTTTCTTTCTGGTTTGCTGGTTTAGAGGGCATATTCCGAGGCATAGGCGACACAAAAACCCCGATGATTGTGCTGGCTGTTGCTTTAACATTGAATGCAATACTCGATCCTGTTTTTATATTCGGATGGCTGGGATTTCCTGCAATGGGCGTAGGGGGCGCAGCGCTTGCCACGGTTATAACAATAATATTTGCGGTTGTATTATTAGCGGGATTTCTTAGAAAAGAAGAAATTATACCAACTATAAAACACAGTGGGAAAATTTATATAAACAGCGCTATAATTCAAAGGATCTTACGCATAGGCAGTCCGATTGCAGCGGGTGGATTTTTTTTCAGTTTGATTTATGTTTTATTAACCAATATCATATCTGAATTTGGCACCGAAGCCATTGCCGCAGTTGGCGTCTGCCACCGTATTGAAGGGATCGCCTATTTTGCCTGCGTAGGTTTTTCGGTAGCCGCCTCAACATTAGTCGGGCAAAATGTGGGCGCAAAACGTTATAAGCAGGCTGAAAAAGCCACCTGGTGGGTAAACGCTTATGGCGTGATAATTATGTTTATCATATCTATTATTTTTTATTTTTTCCCGGAATGGCTGATGCGTATATTTACTACTGACTCTATTGTCCAGGAAATCGGCGTTCAATATCTGAAAATCATCGCCGTATTTGAAATTTTTTTAGCGTTTGAGGTCATAATGGAAGGCGCTTTCAGCGGAGCGGGGTATACTCTGCCGGTGATGCTGGTAACTGTGCCTATCACTTTCGCCCGCATTCCCGCGGCCTGGTATTTAGCCATTTATTTAGATATGGGCGTAACGGGAATATGGTGGGCGATCGCTTCAACTACATTTTTGAAGGGTTTATTAAACACGATTTTATTTGCTCTTGGATTGTGGAAGAGAAAATTGAGTTTAGCTCCTTCCGGCATTTAAGTTACTTTTCTATGAAAGCATTCTGAACGAAAAAGCACTTTTTTCGTTCAGGCACTATACCGGTCTGCCCCGAACTCGGGATTTCACTTTGTTCAACAATTGGTT
>JAUXGF010000241.1 GCA_030622395.1 Calditrichaceae bacterium | reverse complement strand
CATAGGAGGTGCTGATTCAAATCTAAAAAAAGAATTTCCAACGATAGGGAATATTATTTTTAATAAGGATGATCCTAGAAAATTAATAAAAGTTCTTAAAAAACTATCACCTAATTTTATCTCTTTGATTGAACAACAAATTGATAGCATTACTACAAGAAAGTTGGCAGACATTTTAAGTCTTACGAGCATATTAGACGCAAAAGAATTAAAATTCGAGTTAGCCAAAGAGATAGCCTACGAGGCAAGCGTATAGATGAATATTTTATGTGATACTTGTACGATACTAATGTTGCTAAGAATAGCACCTGATATGTTTACTGATGAACGGTATCACTGTGTCACTGTCCTTGAAGTGAGGAAAGAAATCTTTGGAAAACAAAAATTTAAATCAAAATATCCTTGGCGAGACCAATTTAAAAACAAAATAAAGGTAGCTGCATATGATAATACGAAAGTTGGGGATATTGATTTTAATTTCGAATTAATAAAACAAATAGTTGATTCTGCAAAAATAAATGCGAAAACTGGAAGAACATTTGGTTTGAGTCATGTTGATCAAATGATCATAGCTTATTCACTAGTATACGATTTAAATATTTCATCGAGCAAGAATTTGACAAGATTAATAAATATCCTTTAACTATTTTAAATGAATGGATAAAGTCAGGTTTAATTGAGTGGAATTCAAATTTACAAACAATCATCATAGATTGGGAAAATAGTGGTGAACCAGTCCAGCCCAAAAAAGATATAAAAGAATTCGAAAGAATAACAGGCCGCAAATACCTTGGGCCATGAGACATAACGAATACCAATGAATCCAGTTATCTATGTATGTCTTTGGAGCATACCAAAATGTCAGCTAACCCCTGTTCATTGGGACGATAAACTGTGTTAACGATCTTTAAAGTTCTTGTCCTTCTTAAATCGCCAATCTTAGATCATTATTCGTAAATCAAAGACCTTCCCCAAGCAACGCCTCTGCCGCATATAAACAATTAAAACTACTCCCCAATGATTTTAACTAAAACCCGTTTCCGTCTCCTGCCGTCAAATTCAGCGTAATGAATTTGTTCCCATGGACCAAAATCAAATTTGCCGTTGGTGATTGCAACTACTACTTCCCGCCCCATAACCTGACGTTTCAGGTGAGCGTCGCCATTATCTTCGCCGGTGCGGTTGTGGCGGTAATGGGAAACCGGTTCATGCGGGGCTAACTGCTCCAGCCAATCATCATAATCCTGAATTAATCCGCTTTCGGCGTCATTAATATAAACGCTGGCTGTTATATGCATGGCGTTTACCAGGCATAATCCTTCTTTAATCCCCGATTCCCTCAAACACTCATCTACATCGGAAGTAATGTTTATATACTCGCGTCTTGATTTAGTGTTAAACCATAGTTCTTTGCGAAATGATTTCATCTTTTGTCTCCTTTATCTATATAGCTTGATATGCCTAAAATAATATTTTCATCTTAAACTAGCAAAGGGCAGAGCGCTAAGAGCATAGCTTAATATGCCTGTCTTTGTTTATTCCTAACATTTGCTTTTGCGAGGCAATCCTGCTTTCATCCTGCTCGTGATATGAAAAGCTGATAGCTGAGAGCTGATTGCTGACCGCTTTCTCCATTAAACTCCTACACATTTTCCGTAAATTTCCGCAACGCCATTGACCGCTCGTAGAATTCATCCAAATCCATAACTTTTAAAAACAGCAGCCCGCGCGTTGATCGAATGCGTGAATCCGGGTTTTGGTAAAAGTGATCTCTTCCGAGCAGCGTCTTCATTTGCTGGTATTGTTTTACCTGTATCTTTTGAGCTAATCCTGAAAACGGCCCGTCGAATTCATAACTTGGGAAAGACGCGTCCCGCTGCGAGCCAAATGCGTTTAAGAAGGCGTCGTTTAATATAGCCCGCGTATTGTGGGTAACCGGAACAAAGGCATTGGCTTCGCTGGGATGGAAACTGTACCAGACATTACGATACCCCCAAATTTGAATGTCGCTTCTTCCTGTCTCCTGCTGATAAAGTTTTAGAGCCGAACTTACAGTCTGCAATACTTTGTAATGCGTGTCAGGCCCGCTGCCTTCCGGGTCTAAAGCTACAGTGATGATTGACGGATTTGTATTTTTTATGGTTTCTAAAATAGGCAGAACGTCGCGGTCTACGGTCGGTTCCTCGGTGAAAATATCGCCTTTATAGAAGCCGAGTCTTGAATGGATAACCGATTCACAGCTAAAACCAAAATATCCCCATAATATATCGGCTTCCCATTCGCGGGTCATGCCTTTTAATTGCTGGATGTAGGGCAAGTCTTTTTTGCCGGGGTATTGGGTTTTAAAATAACTGGCTAATTCCTGAATTCTGTTTTGCAGATTATCAAATGAATCTTCTTCGAAAATTTCAACCAGATTGCGCAACAGTCTTCTGGCTGAACCTTCGTCCATAGCGTATTTATTGTTTGCAGCCACGCCGTCGAGATATTGCAGGATATCACGGTTTCTGAAATTGATGTTAGCGGGATCAAAATAATTTTCACTAATTAATTTTTTAAACTCGGGCTGCTGCAAAAAGAATTGTGAGCTTTCGAGCTGTTTCAGCATGTATTTGTTAGTAACTGCGTTAAATCCGCTTGTCAGATAATTGAAGTAGTGTTTATTTGTCGATTCGCGCATAAGCCGCACCAGGTAGGGCAGATAGCCGAGCATAATATCGTCATGATGCGGAGCTGTATGCAAAATAATCTGATTTTTTGGAATTATAAGGTTATTATTGATTCGCGTCCGGTATTCGTTTTCAATCTCTTGTAATAAAGAGTGGTAATTATCGCCGTAACGTTTTAAGATTAAATTACTGGAGCGCACTGAGCGAAAATCCTTTTTTGTAAGATCAATAAGCTTTTTGTTATTCAAAAGAGCTAAATCAGTAACGACCCGGTAAATATCTTCTTTGGAAATTTCTTTTACTTGCGACAGCTCTAAGTAGCGCCTTTCATTTAATAATTTTGCGGCGCCTTTTGTAATGTAAAAACAGGCGTTAGGCAGTTCCTGTAAAACCGAAGCCGGCACTTCATTTGATTTTTCCGCTTGTATGGCGTCTTTAACCACTTTAGCTTTAGCCTCGCCTGCGGCAATAATGATAGCTGTTGTGCTAGGGTTAAACACAATGGTTTGCAAACCGATAGTAATTACCAGACGATTTCTTGAAATTTCTATGCCGCCTAAATCCGAAGCCGCCGCCGCCTGAGTTTCGTAATTGGTGGGCGTTAAACGCGTTGTAGAATAATGATCCGAACCCTGTACATTAAAACCGATGTGACCGTCGGGACCGATGCCGCCTAAAAAGAAGCCGATACCGCCGAGAGCGCGGATCTTCGTTTCATAATCAGTGCAAAATTGATCGACCGCTTTTAAAACGCGTTTTTGACGCTCCTCCAAAACAGTGCGGGGATACTGGGTCCGCAAATCCAAGTCGACTATATGATCCGGCCATACATTATCAAGTTGATGATCGTCTTTAATGCCGATTCTATTGGGATTGATAAGCAGCGCCTTTTTAATATCGAAACCTAATCCTTTAATGTAAAATTTATTAACATAATAATAAAAGCTATTGTGCTGGGATGAATTAATTGGATAGAATTCATCAATTTGCACAAAATGAAAGCTCTTCATATCGGGCTTTTTTGCTGGATTTACACCGCTTTCTTCAAGAAGCTTTTGAGCTTTTTTTGTTTCCCAGTTGGAAAGCAGGTACGTTACCCATTTGATAAAATGTTCCGGAGTTTTGCCGGTCGGCAGGGAAATAACCCACCCTTCATTATTCTGCGCCCATTCAATAAAACGCATTGCTGTGAGTTTGCCTAACTCTGGAAAGTTATCAACCACTATTGTATTTATTTTTTCAGTGGGAGGGTAAATGATTTTTTGATTATTGCGTTTAACGGCCATCTCTTCAACTTTGGAGCAGATACGTAAATAATTTTTATTTTTCATTATATCTCTTAACAAATTATTATGAATGTTCAAAACAACTTTTTTATTTGTCTCTAATTTAAAAAAATACCGTTATATCTACAATCTTTTAAATTATAAATCAGCTATACCTCTGAAGGGGTGAAATATTAAGACCCACCCCTAGCCCCTCCCAAGAGGGGCATTGTCTTACTCCCCTCTTGGGAGGGGCTAGGGGTGGGTTTGTGTTATTCCAAATATACAACCCAAATAAATTTCCCACTCCGTCACTGTATTACATAAATCATTAATTAATTTGTTCCATGCCCCTGCCTCCGCCTCAGGCGGACGGCGACGGCAGGCGCGGTACTATTTTTTTCCAATGATAATCTATAATTTCGTCAAAAGTCGATAATGCCATTTTTCTATGCACAAATCCCCATTTAAAAGCAATATTTCGTATTTATTTAATAAAATAATTTGGAGAATATTAAACTTATACGTACATTCGCATCGTATTTATTGATTTTATTAAAAATAAAGAATGTTTTAAAATTAGAATCAGGTGTGTTAAAATTGTTGCAGTATCCAATCAATGACTGAATATTGCATAAAAAATTAATATTACTTGATTTTAGAATATTAAGTTAAGAAATTATATCATATTTAATTTACTTATTAACCTTAAGTTAAATTGATTTAGGAAAGTGTAGTTTAAATTAACCTTGTTAAGGAGGAAGTTAAGAAAATGAAGAAACAAGACTTAATTGCAAAAATGGCGGCAGACGCAGATATTTCTAAGAAAGCAGCCGATGAAGCGTTAGCTTCATTTATTGGTTCAATTAAAACGAGTTTAGGTAACGGTGAAAGCGTTTCTTTGATTGGTTTTGGTACATTTAACGTTTCCCACAGAAACGCGCGCAAAGGACGTAATCCACAAACCGGCGCGGAAATTAATATTCCTGCGCGTAAAGTGCCTACTTTTAAAGCTGGTAAAGGCTTAAAAGAAGCTCTTTAAGAGCAGAATTTAAAAAAGGCGTTCCAATTTTTTGGGACGCCTTTTTTTTATGAAATTAAATGAAAGCGATACTTGTCGGAGCGGATCGTAAATCCCGCTTTTGCGGGGATGCTGCTTACTGCTTACTTACTGATTACCGGTTACTTAATTTTCTTCATCCAGTATCGAGTATCCAGTATCTATTTTAATAATACAGTGAAATTCCTATAAAATTAAATAAGTTTAATCTTTAATTATCTTTTAATTCATACATATTTCCCCCAATTTTTTGTTT
>JAUXGF010000151.1 GCA_030622395.1 Calditrichaceae bacterium | reverse complement strand
GTAATAAAAGTAGGTAGCAAAATTATCGTTTGCTAAAGCAATCAACCCGACAAAAAACGCGTACTTCCAATTTGTGTTTTGTTAAGCCGTGCAAAAATGTTAGTTTCGTGAAAGCTACAGGCCGCTTGCTTTTTTGTGGTTTATCGCAGCCGTTATATCTAATATGTATCTTATTATTTAAAGAATAATTAATTAATGAATTTATAAACTGTAAAGGAGGCATAGCATTATGGATTCACAAATGGGAATTTTATTTATCCCTCTTTTGGGTTTTGGTATTATTATCTTCTGCATCCTCTCCTTCTTCTTACCTTACGGCGAAAAATTTAAAGGGAAAATCCAAAAGATAAAGGGGTTTGGATTAAACCTGGAAATCTCCATCTTTACGCTTTTTATAATTATTGGCGTTATCATGTCGTTAACAGGCGTGTATTTGCAAATAAAAGATTATGAACAACAACTTGATAATGTCAAAAAAGAAAAAGAAGCTGCAAAAATTGCATTAGCGCAAGCTAAAAAAATGGAAATGAGGATAGTGGTTTCTCTTGAAGGGGTCGGTGAAAATGATATGCCTAAACTTGAAGACGTTAAATGTAAATATTTCTTGCCCGGTTCTGATAAACATATAGAGGCGGATGTGATAAAAGGGGTTGCCCAAGGGACATTTAAGATAATTTTAAAAGACGTCACTTCCGTGACGCATGTATTACGATTGGTTTTGGAGGATAATGCCACTAACAGAAAATGGGAAAAGATGAATTTTATGCCGCTTGAACCGGTGTTTTCATTAAAAGAGGAGTGAAAATATGATGACTAATTCCCGTTTGGCAAATACTATTTTTACGGTTTTATTTCATCTTTCTTTGGTCTTGGCTATTTGCATACCGGATTATGCGCTTGCCCAGGATGTACGGATAGAAAATACGGCAAAGTATGTGGGTTCCGGGCGTTATGAGTGGACTGTTTTTCTTGTGGCAGAGGCGCCTTTCCTGAAAACCATCAAATATGTGGAATATACGCTTCACCCTTCCATACCCAATCCGGTACAAATTATTCGTGACCATGATACTAATTTTGCCCTCTCTTCCAATGGATGGGGTGAATTTAATATTTTTGTTAAGATAGTATTTAAAAATGGCCGGAAAATGTATTTTGAACATTGGTTAAATTTGGAAGAGAGGAGTGAAGAGGGAATAGAGGTAAATAGACCTCCCCTTCCAGAGTATGGTGAGATTAATGCGGACAATACTGCAAGACATCTTAATAACCGGGTATGGGAGTGGACGGTTTTTATCGAGACGGACGAGGAGACACTTTCGCAAATTGAATATGTTGAATACATATTACATCCTACATTTCCGGAACCTGTACGGCGGGTTTTCAAAAAAGATAATAATTTTGCTTTAACTGCAAAGGGCTGGGGAACATTTGAAATTAAAATCCGGGTAGTTTTTAAAGACCGTACTGAAAGACATTTAACTCATGTTTTAGAATTTGAACAACAACAAGAATAACTCATGTTGAGTCTAAAATAAAGAACCGGCTAACTGCTGCATGATGATGTTCGAAGATAATAAAGCCGCTCATTAGAACATAGCTTTGCAAATTAACCCTGTTAAATAAAAAATTAATATGATTGGAAAATGCGCAAATATATTATTTACCGGGGTAAATTAATGTTGGTATTAAAAAGTACAAATAATAAATCACAAATTTCAAAAACTGATGGTTTTTTATGTTTGGGTCATTGAAATTTGTAAATTGAGATTTATTTGTATTTTGGTTTTTGTATTTTGTGATTTTAGGCTGATAATTTATCATTGCTTTTCCCGACCATCGGGACTATAAAATAAAATATATCAATTCACTGCGCCAGACCGCCTGTTGTGGTTGTAAACCGGCTTTGCTATTTTGCAGCAAGGTTTAGTTCTTTTTTCATAGTTCTTCGCTGTCATATTATCCTCATTATTAGTATCGATTGATATTCTTGACGTGTAATATAAATGGCGGAAAAAAGATTAATAACAGTTGCGAAATTGTGAAAAAAATATGAAGTTTGCAGTGAAACAAAAAAATGATCATTGCAAGTATGATTTTTATTACCAACAGGGTTATATTGAATGCCCAATATGATAGAGAATTCAGCATCGTCCAACTTAATTTTATCCGTAATTGAACCAGAGATATTTTTAACACACGAAGGGCGTTTATGGTTCAACTACGGATAAAATTCTAAATGTTAGATGGACCCTTCGGGTAGTGTCAAAAATTATATGAAAAAAATGAAAAATGTGTTTTTTCTCTTTGGTGCCCCTGGCACTGTAACTATAGGAACTAAAATTATTTTCAGCTATAATCCAATCAAAAATTAAATCCCCAGGAAATATAACCTGCCGAATAACCGCGTGTTATTCTTCCCCAGGCAAAATATAAAGGACCGAGCATAGTATCGAAAGCCAGGCAGCCGCCAAGCGCCGAGAAAAAATCATCTGAAGTAAAAATGAGAGCAGGGTCGTCCCAAATCCCGGCAAAATCGTAGCGCATTGAAAAATAGCTGCCGCCGATCATCTTAATAGGCAGCTTAAGACGGTATTCAATATTAGTGATAAAAAGCTGTTTGCCAAAATATTCATTTTCATGCAAACCATAAAAACTGTGAAGCCCGCCCATGCGAAAATTTTCAGAAAAAGGCAATGTTTTATCTCCAACGCCTGCAAGCAGCCTTAAATGTAATGTATGTACATTATTAAGAGTATAAAATCCTTCTAAATTAATTATCGCTTTGGTATACGGTTCCTGACTGTCCAAAATCAATTTATTACCTGATTCCCACAACCAGTAGTTGTAAATACCTTTAGTAGGAAAATCAATTCGATCACGTTTATCCGTAATAGAACGAATGGCAAAAGTGCGTAATTCAACATTTTGCGATAAATCAAAATATCCTGAAAAACGTTTATCCTTAATATTCTCCATACGCAGTTCGGCAATCAATTGTCCGAGCCGCTGCATCTGCCAGCCAGCCTGAAAACGAATTCCACGCCGTTCTTCCTGGTACTCGCCGGTAAGATTTCTCTCAATATATATAGGATTGACTTCCCAATTGTAATATCCATTCAACGCAAAAGTGAAATGAGTGGTAAATATCCGGTCATCCCGAATCTTCAAACCAAAATGTTTGTCACGCGCTCCTATTCTCGATATAAACGATGTTTTTATAGCCGTCCCTAAAAAACTTTCATCCCCAAATTCAATATAAGCCTGCGCCTTGCGTTCCAGATCAAGCTTACCACCGAGATGCATGACAAGCGATGATTTTTCCTTTACTTTTATGATAAGATTATTCTCACCTTCTTCTTCGACAATATCAACATTAACCCGTTCGTACAGTTGCGTCGAATAAACATTTTGGATTGCCTTATGCACAACTATCCAGTTGAAAACTTTTCCTTTTTGAGCGGAAAACTCGCGAAGAATAACATAATCTTTTGTTTTATCATTACCGGTAATAAGGATATTACCGATCCGCCCTTCATCAATTTCTATTTGCAGTATCCCGGCTGCATTATTCCAATCAATTTGTTTGATACGCATCAGGGCAAAGCCGCCCTTCCTGTATAAGCGCATAATCCGGTCCAAATCGGCGCGCAAAGTATTGGAATTTAAACGCCCGCCCTGTCCGGTAAAAATAACGGCGTTTAAATCTGTGCCGGAAAACTGTTTATTGCCGGTAAAATCTATCTCTTTAATAATTGAAAAACGATCCAGTTTAAAAGTTACAATCGCAGCTTGATTTATAGTATCGAACTCTGCTTCCACTTTTCGATAAGCGCCGCTTTTAATAAGAATATCTAAATCCTCTAAAATATCCGTTGAAGAGATTATTTTACCGTTGCGCACTGATAATTTTTCAAAAAGCGTAACAGGCAAAACATTTTCTTCACAATTGAATTTTACCTTTTGGATTAAATACTGTTTATTTTCTGTCTTATTCCCTTTATATATCTGTTTTTTAATTTCATTGATTTTATTTTCTGCGGCTTTCTCGCCGGCTTCAACCATTTCATTAAGGCGCTTAAAATCGGTATTTGAAAAATCCCCCAACTCCGGCTGAATTAAAATATCCGCTTGCCGCTGCTGTAACTTTCTTGAGGGGACAGACATTATGGTAGTCACCTGGTCGGCGATTTCCCATGGCGCATTCAATTCATCGCGGGAGCGCAGCCGGGAGGTAACATCCACAGCGATAACGATATCCATACCCGTTTCTTTAGCAACGTCAACAGGTAAATTTGATCGCAGTCCGCCGTCTACAAGCAGCATACTATCTATAGCAACCGGCGCAAACAGCAAAGGAACAGCTAATGACGCGTTAATACTCTCCGCTAAATTTCCCTCTTTTAACACAACCCGTTTCCCGGAGATTAAATCTGTAGTAACCACACGAAAAGGCGTTTTTAGATTATCAAAGTTATTCCTTGCCTGGTATTGCGCTTTTAAGAATAAATCCGAAAGGATTGTTAATACTTTTTGCCCGGGCGAAAATGCAGTGGGGATATAAGGGCTTAAACCGTTAAACCGGATTGGCAGCAAATAGCGGTCTTGTTCGCCTTTCTGCTGCAAAAAAAGAGACGTGCGCTGTGTTTCATCACGGTAAATATCATTCCAATCAATAGATCCCATAATATTTGCAATTTGATCCGGCGAATATCCGGATGCATATAAACCGCCTATAACGCTTCCGACACTCGTTCCGACGGTTAAGTCGAGCGGAATATTATTCTTTTCAAGCGCTTTTAAAACGCCGATATGAACGACGCCCCGCGCTCCCCCGCCGCTTAGAACCAATCCGACTTTAGGGCGGACGCTTTCATTTTCATTGACTTGAATTTTAATCTTATCTTTTTCAAATAAAATAGATTTGGTATATATTTCACCGGCATACAGCGGCGCTGAAATTAGCAGCCCGAATATAAGCGCGATTGTTTGTAAAATACTAGGGTTATTAATTTTTTTGTTTAAAGATTTATACATAAAAATGAATTTATTGAAGAACAACAAAATATACAACAATATAAGTAAATGATAAGTAATCCCTCAGTTAGTTGGGTGAAAATTTGAACAACGCGAGAGAACCCACCCCTAACTCTCCTTCCACAGGAACTCCTGCGGAGCAAGAGGGGAATAAGACAAATGCCCCTCTTGGGAGGGGTTAGGGGTGGGTTTGGATAAGTAGACAATCCATAATCCCAATTCTTCTCCAATCCATTACTCCTTCTTCACCAATTCTTCAAAGACCTCAAAGGTTTGGGAAAACCTTTGAGGTCGCTCTCCATTACTCCAATTCTTCACCCGCTGAACTATTATTAAAATAAAACACTCCGCCTAAAGGAAACTGTCCGGGCAGAGCTTTTAACTAATTTAAACCTATTTTGCCAAAAGCTTCATTAAATCTGCCACATCGTTTTCTTTATCAATATTCATAACAGCGTCTACAATTTCATCCCGTTTAGATTGACCGGTGACCGGTAAAACCATAGCGTCAAATTTCTTAAGCAGGGTTGTTTCGTCCATCGGCTCACGGTAATCGCCGAGAGGATAGTCGAGCGTAATTTTAAAAGACTTGCCATTATTTGTAATGATTTCAGCCCCAGCCTGTTTTAGTTTAGGGAATGTCTTTTCGAATTCCGGATTAGCGACCACCTTTATTTTGGGCAGGAATGAACGGATTTCCGGATCGAGGATTTTTTCTTCACTAAATGAGGCGGGCGTGGCTGTGCCGTCAACAATGCAAACCGATAAACAGTATGGCAGACTGTGATCAGCCGTTTCGCGCGTTTTCGGATCATACTTGGATGGATCGGATAAAATATCCGCGGCGCGGGCTACCGTTTCGATGGTTACTTGCTTGACGTCCGATTTATCAATATTGTTGTCCCGCATTAATTTAATAACCGCCGACATTGGCGTGTGGGTTAAGGCTTCGGTAGGGAAAGCCTTCATCGAGCAGCGATTGATCCGAAATGTTTCGCCCAGACCGTCGGTGAGAATATTCAGTTCAAATTTATTACTTTTGAATGTATCGACCAGACCTTCTTTACCGTCTATCACATGTGCAGGACCTTCGTAGTCGCGTTGAGCTAACAGGGCAGAATATAAGCCGGCTTGGGTCGCCATAGGATCTACAGCGTTTTTCATCATTGTTAAATTCCCGGCTGTCACTGCGCCCAGGGTTAAATTATGACTGCCGGAAATTCCGATGGCATAAACCATTTGCTCTACAGTCAAGTCTAAAATTTTAGCGGCTGCCAGCGGTGAGGCAAATTGAGTAAGCGTTGCATGGTGCCACTTTGTTTCACGAATACCGGGGATGGCAAATTCACATAACCGCTGTTCCCATTCATAAGCTAAAACAATTGCGGTAATCAAATCTTTCCCGCTTTTATGCAGAACCTCGGCTGGAGTCAATGCCGCAGGAATCAGATCGCTGGGATGGGATGGATCCTGTTCCCAGTAAATATCATTATAATCCAATGCGCGGATCATTAAAGAGTTTAATAAACATTGATTAATCATAGGCAGCTTTTGATTGGAATTAATGACCGCCGCTTCCTCTTTTCCGCCCATCTCATTATAGAAATCAAGCATGATTTTCACGTCTTCAGTCTGACTACCGCCGTAAGCGCAACCAATCGAATCCAACAAAAAACGCTTTACATTAGTGATAGTTTCCTGTGTAAGGTGTTCATATTTTAAATGTTTTGTAAATTGAGCCAGTTTATAAGTTATGTTTTCCATTTTACCTCCGTTAAAAACGTTGCAGAGACCGCTCCGCTTAACTCTGCAACGAGTAATCCGCAGAGAGCGATTCAGTAACTCTACTATGAATAATATTTTTCTGGTTACAGAGTTAAGCGGAGCGGTCTC
>JAUXGF010000148.1 GCA_030622395.1 Calditrichaceae bacterium | reverse complement strand
GGTTTTTTCCAATCCAATACCCAAGGCAATGCCGCCGGCAATGAGCCATAAAACATCCCAGCTAAGTTTTTTAATATCTTCTGCGGTTATGATTTGTGTAACCAGAAAAACAACTACCGGTATCATAGCGACAATATATGAATTTAAACCGTGTAAATCAGTAAGCAGCCAAAACAGGATTGTAACGGCAAAGGTAACATAAACGGTTATAGCTTTCCAGTTCTTTAAAAATTTGCTTTTAATTTCCAGTTTAATTTCATTTGTTTTCGCCGGATAAAATTTTATCAATAAAAACCAAAGAATAGACAACATGACAATTACATAAGGAATTCCAAAGCTCATCCATTCGGAAAATGAAACCTGGTTTGCGCCGGTTAAATATTTCATAGCCACGGCATTGGGAGGCGTGCCGATCGGAGTTCCGATACCTCCTATATTTGCAGAAAAAGGAATGGCAAGAATAAAGGCAATCTTCCCCGGATCATTGTATTCAAACGCCCCTAATATCGGCGCTAAAATTGCCAGCATCATCGCGGTTGTAGCTGTGTTGCTCATAAACATGGACAGGATGGCGGTTATAATCATAAGTCCCATTAAAACTAATTTGGGATTGCTGCCAAAAGGTTTTAATAAAACACGGGCTAAATTGACGTCAAGCCGGTATTTAATTGCAGCCATCGCTAAAAAGAAACCGCCTAAAAATAAAATAATAATCGGCGAAGCAAGGGTAGCCATTATGGCTTTATAACTTAAAACTATCCCGAAATTTTCCTGTCCCGCCTGCGCTGTAAACAGAATAAAACTTTTATCGGAAACCATTATTAATTCTAAAAAAATAATTAGAATAGATGTGGCGAAAATGGGGATTGGCTCTAAAATCCAAAACAGCGCCGCTAATACAAAAATAGCAATCACGCGATGTTCTACAATTGATAGCTGCTCGATAGGAATCCAGTTAGACGGTATCATTAAAATAAATAGAGGGATGATAATTGAAACGCCTAATTTTATGTGTCGTTGCATTTTATTCTCCGGATATTTAACAGCGGAAATCAGACTTAAATATTAAGGTTTGAATTTAGCAATAAATTATATTTTCTACAAAGAATATTTGTAATATAGTTGTAAGACCTCAATGAAGGGGTGAAATATTAAGACCCACCCCTGCTTGCATCGCGATATTTCGGGGTAACCCCTCCCAAGACTTGTGATTATACACAAATCTTAGACGGGGTAAACATTTCGCTCCTAGGCACAGCCTCCCTGTGGGACGGAGCTAAAAATATTTTTGTGGTGCTTGGTTTACTACAAACATATCGCCCCTATCGGGGCTAAACTTTATAGTTTTTTATTGTTAAAATATTTGAGAAAACAACCCGGTTATTTAAAAAGCCCCGTTAGGGGCTATATGTTTGTAGAAAAAATATACCACCAAAAACAGGAAGCCCCATCGGGGCGGCATGAAGGCGGATAATCTCGTTGTATTGGATCACAATTATTATTCCAAAATAACATGTGTATAATCACAAGCCCAAGAGGGGAATATGCAATGCCCCTCTTGCTCCGCAGGAGTTCCTTTCACAAAGTGAACACTGTGTGGCGGAAGGAGAGTTAGGGGTGGGTTTGTGTTATTTCAAATATACACCAAAATAAATTCCTCATCCCGTCACTGAAGTATTACAATAGTTCAGTTGTTTTAAGCTGCACACTATTGGCGGAGAGCGTTGAGCGGAGAGCGGAGAGAGAGAAGAGCGGAGAGCGGAATTACGTAATATTCTTTTCTTAACCTTCGCTTAACGCTCTACGCTTTCCGCTCCACGCTTCCCGATCCACGACATAGACCCTATTTTGATATACCCAGCTTTTTAATTTTTTTATGTAAATGCGTTCTTTCCAAACCTAACATTTTAGCGCTTTCCGATACGTTCCAGTTAGTTTTGTTTAATACCTTGGTAATATGCTGTATTTCAAAATCAATTCTGCCGTCTTTTAAAGTATAAAATTTATTTATAGCCGGATCATATTCTAAAACGCCTTGTTCTTTATCCGGAAGTTTTTCAATGACTTCTTTGTCAATAAAATAACTGGCAAGATTATAAATATAATTTTTTAATTCACGGATGTTGCCGGGCCAATTATGAGCGTTTAAATCTTTAAGTACATTGTTAGAAATATTTTTCACGGCTAAATTATTTTCTTCGCAAAATTGATCTAAAAAATACTGCGCAAGCTGTGGTATATCTTCTTTCCGTTCCCGTAAAGGCGCTAAGTGGATATGAGAAGTTTTCAGGCGGTAATACAGATCCTCTCTAAAACGACCTTCTTTAACATCTAATTCTAAATTTTTATTAGTGGCGGTTATTAGACGAAAATCAACTTTTATAGTTTTTAACGAACCCAATCTTTCAAATTCTTGATTTTCAATAAGCCTTAATAATTTTGCCTGCAGTTCTAATTTAAGATCGCCGATCTCGTCTAAAAATAAAGCGCCCTGATTAGACATTTCTATTCTGCCTTTTTTAGTAGACGCCGCCCCGGTAAAAGCGCCCTTTTCATAGCCGAACAACTCGCTTTCCACTAATGAATCGGGAATGGCTGCGCAATTGATTTTTACAAAAGGGAACCCCACGCGCGGGCTTAAATCATGAAGCGCCTGAGCCACTAAATCCTTACCGGTTCCGCTTTCGCCGGTGATTAATACCTTAGAATTTGTCGGGGCGAATATTTCGATCTGTTTAAAAACATGATGAATAGCCGGGCTGTTTCCAATCATCTGATAGCGGCTTACAATATCTTCCTGAAGTCTTTTGGTTTTTAAAGATAGATTCCGTTTTTCCAAAGCGTTTTTTATAGTGATTAAAAGGCGGTCGGCGTCAAGCGGTTTTTCGATAAAATCATAAGCGCCCTCTTTAATTGCTTCTACGGCGACTTTAACGCTCCCATAGGCGGAAATGATAACAACCGGTATTTCCGGATAATTCCGGGTTACATGATTCAGCACTTCTTTGCCTGTAATGCCCGGCATCATCAGGTCTGCTAAAATCAAATCAATATTTTTTTTAGTAAGAATTTTTAAAGCCTCTTCGCCGCTGAGACATACTATAACCTGATAGCCTTTAAAAGTCAGGATGTCTGAAATAATTTTTCCAATTTTGGACTCATCGTCAACGACGAGAATCGCAGCTTCGTTCTTTTCCATTATTTACCTGTGAATTTAACCGGTAGTTGTACGGTTACAAGCGTACCGATATTTTTTTTACTGTTAATTGAAATAAATCCTTTATGGTTTTCCACTATCCTTTTTACTATCGCAAGTCCCAAACCCGTGCCGTCTTTATTCCCGGTAACATAAGGGTCAAAAATGTTTTTTAATCCGTCTTCGGCTATCCCGATTCCATTATCTTCTATTTCAACTTGTAAAAAATCGACATGCCGTTCGAGCTCAATTTTTTGGATTAAACAGCTTCTGATTTCAATCTTCCCTTTTTGATTGACCGCTCTGATTGCATTATCAATTAAATTACAAAGAATTGTTTCCAACTGTTCCGGATCGGCTTCTATAATAGGCAAGTCATTTTCAGATGAAAATTTTATGGATATGTTTTCAGGAACAGCCGGTTTATATTTTGAAACCACATTTGTAATACTTTCGTCCAAATTTATTTTTTTATAGATTGGATTATCCGACTGGAAAAGTTTCATAAAATTTTCGGCGGCGTTTCGTAAACGGATTACCTCTTCCAGGCTGGAGTCAACATATTTATCATATTTTGATTTATTTATTTCGTTTTCATTTTCGTATTCCATTTTAAGACGCTGCAAAGAAAGTTTAACGGTAGTTAAAGGATTTTTTATTTCATGAGCTAAACGCTGCGCCATGGAAGCCCAGGCGATAGACTGTTTATAATGCGTTGTTTGCGTAACGTCCGCCGCAGTTAATAAAAAGCCGGTCTTTTTGTCTTTATCCCGCAGGCAATACAAGCGGACTGCTATTTTTTTTACGGCGCCGCCTGCTTCAATCTCGCTATTAAATTTACGCTCTGATAAATAATCGTCATTTTGCAGCTTATTCAAATCGTAATCAATTTTTAGAGCGGTTAAGATTTTATTTAACGGCTGATCTAAAATATTAATTTTATTGATAACTAACAGTTGTTCCATTTCATGATTGCAGAATGCCGTCATCCCCTTTTTATCCGCAATAATAAGGGCAATCGGTAAATTTTCCAACGTAGAAATGTTTTTTACCAGCCACGATTTTCGCCTGAACCCCTGGTAGATTAATAAGAAAATGAGCGCGCTTAAGACAATCCCGATTAACAGACCGGCTAATAGAGATTGCGGCTCGTATCTTCCTATAATCCGGTTACGCTGAATAGTAAATATTTTTAACGTTTTTTCTTTTTGATTAAAGATACCGATACCGTCGTCATTAACAACTCCTTTGCCGATAGGAAATATTTCACCGCAATAATCTGTTCCCGCTAAAATTTTACCAAACCTGTCTATGATAAATATATTAGAATTATCATGTAAAACGAAGTACTCCAAAAAGCCGTCTTTATCCCAATCGAATATTTTAGAGACCATATTTTTCCCTGGGGGTAATTGAAGATTATCTATAGGATTCAAATTATTATCATAGACTAAAATATTAGCGCCCATGCCGCTTCGGATCAGCTCATTCTTATTATCATTATTAACGTCGGCAATATGCAGTCTTTCTTGATTGTTCAAATTCGGCACTTGTCGTTTAATACTCCCTGAAATAAAATCGTATAAATATATTTTATTTTTTTTAGAAGCTTTAAAAGATTGATTCCAGACGCCGATGATTAAATCCCCGGGCTCATTAAACCAATTGATTTCAGTATATGAAGCGCCTGGCCCGCCCATTTTTATTTCTAACAGCGGTTTTCCGCTATTTGCCTGCAATACAATGGCGTAAGAATAAGCGTCGCTCATTTTATTGACTTTATAACCATTATCAGGCGACTGCGTGGAAATGAGCAAATAAGGAGAATCTTTTTGAGAAGTTTGTACAAGTTCCATGCCACGCACATTAGACGCTAAATCGTATTTCCATATTACCTGTTTGTTTTTTAGATCAACAGCCCACACTGCCCGCAGTTTCGGATTTAAACCCGATGTAATAGCAATAATTATTTCCTTATACCCGTCTCGGTTAATATCCCGGTAACGGGGACAACAGACGCCGGCATTCCGCCCATATTGTTCTAAAAAAATCAAAGGCATAAAAGCCAGCGTATCTTGCTCGTCTTTGGCGTTTAATAAAAGTAAATTAATCCAGCGCGAGTCTTTTTCGACAAGCAGTATTTCCTTATTGCCCTTTTGATCCCAGTCAAGACTGTTAATATTGATAATATCCTTATTAAAATTTTTTTGATAATAAATCGTATAAAGATCATGGGCATAAACGCGTATAGCGCAGACAGCGCCGGGCTGGGTCACTTTAAGAATAAATTCATCTTTATAATCATAATTCAGATCGGAAACATGGAAACTCCGAACCTCCCCTCTTACTCCGCTTTGTTTAAAAACATAAGGATATTGGGCAAAGTTCTGCCCGAACAGGTTTAAGAAAAAACAAAAAACAAAAAAGAACATAAGGTTAATTGATGATTTTTTTAAGTAATAAAACAAATCCCATTCCCTTTGATTATTATTAAAAAGAAATTAGGTGATGGGAGGGTTTAATTCAATGGGAAAATTTTATCAGGTGGGAATTGCCCGCGCCTGAGGCGGGCTCACCCACTGGATAACCCAAACAGTAGGGAAATTTCATTTCGCTTTCTTCGGAAAATCCAACGATCTATATTTAACTTGACACGATGAGCCTATGGTTAGGGGGCTATAGATTAACGCATTAACAACATTTTCTTAACTGCAATAAATTCCCCGGCTTTTATTTTATAATAATATATTCCACTTGAAAGATTGCCGGCGTCAAATTTAACCGTATGAATACCGGCGTTCATTTTTTTGTTTATTATAACAGACACCTTCTGACCCAATGAATTAAACACTTCAATTTTTACATCTGATGGTTTTGGTATATTGAATATAATGTTTGTAGATGGATTAAAGGGATTTGGGTAGTTTTGTTTCAAAATAAATCCACTTGCATAATTGAACTGATTATCATCATTAAGCCCGGTTATCGTTACATTATTTTTAATACGAATAGCGTCAAGGTCAAAACCAGGAGAGGTAATAGTACTATCACCAAAACTTCTATCCTGAATTTTAAGATAACGATATTGATTTTCAGAAAGTGAATCAATATCTATAGCTGAAGAACCATCAATTTCAGCAGCTAATTCCCATGGTCCATCAACAGAGTTTCCAAGATAAATGGCAGCCGATTCATATTCAGAACCAAATACAGATGAATCGTTAACTATTGTTTCATAAATATAAATATCCGGACCTGTGCTATCAATAACAGAGTTATTTGTACCTAAATCATAAGTAATATACCCACCATAGCCTAAAGAAAAATAGTGACCATCTCTTGGCCCTATTGTATTTGACATTAAAGATAATAAAACGCTATCTTGATTTGCGCTAACTTTTTGAAGGTTATTGCCGCCATTTTCATACTCTGGAATATCCCAGTCAACAAATTCAGCCGACCAGGAATTACTTCCAACGGATTCAGTAAATGCGGGTTCGTAAATAACAGAGCCCTCGAAACGTTCATCAGGATACGTAATAGGAAGTGGCTCACCCCAATAGTTCCACCTGCAATCTAATTGATGATTATTAGAGCTATTGAAATATCCAATTGCAATAAAACCATACATGGTATGCATAAAAAAATTATTATTTCGTATTACAGGATTCGTAATATCTGAACTATTAATATGTATATCATATTCATCTGTAAAAAAATCATTATATTGTATATCAGGATTGGAATTATTACCATTTATATCAATACCTCTG
>JAUXGF010000420.1 GCA_030622395.1 Calditrichaceae bacterium | reverse complement strand
TAATTGCTGTAAATTCATAGACTTCCTCTTTGGTAAGCTTAATCGTATATTTTACCATAATAATCTCCTGTTTAGGCAAAATATACAAACATCGTCAGTCATATACAAGTTAACTTAACACTAGTTTTCTCTTTCGTTTAACCATTATTAATCTAATGGATAAATCGGGATCGCGCCACAGGCGTTCCCGTGGGAAAATAACATTTTAGGTGTTCTGCAACAGCCTGATAATCGGGATTAACTCTGATACAAGTAAAATTCCCAGTTTCCAATTCCTAATTCCTGTTTCTCGCGCAGCGACCCCCTTTGGGGCTATCCCTTTATAATCCGTGTCCCTTCAGTTCCTTGTAAAGCCCTTGCTGTTTTTTCAATTGAGGTAATAATAACTTCTTTCCCTCCGTTTTCTATAAAATTAACAGCGGCTTGTATTTTGGGACCCATACTGCCTTTTGGGAATTCTCCCGCTTTCAGATATTTTTTTGCTTCACTAACAGTTAATTCACTCAGTTCTTTCTGCTCAGGCGCGCCGAAATTAATTGCGACTTTATCAACCCCGGTTAAAATAATTAATTTTTCAGCGCCAACATCTTTTGCTAAAACCGCCGAGGCTAAGTCTTTATCAATCACTCCGTTAATCCCTTCCTTCCAGCCGCGTTCATCAATATAAATAGGAATGCCCCCGCCGCCGGCGGCAATAACAACAATCGCCTGATCAACAAGAGATTTTATAATGTCCTTTTCTACGATCCCTACAGGAATCGGGGAAGATACAACTCTGCGGTATCCTCTTCCTTTATCCTCTTTCATCACCCAGCCGCGTTTTTTTTCGAGTTCTTTCACATCTTCTTTTTTAAAAAAAGGACCGACAAATTTAGTCGGATTTGAAATAGAAGGATCGTCTTTATCAACAAGCACTTGGGTGATAATTGTGGCAACCTGACGATTAACGCCTAATTCAAACATTTTATTTTGCAGACATTGTTCAATCATATAGCCCATGCCGCCTTGAAGGTCGGCGACAATAACGCCCAAAGGCAGAGGGGGAACTAAATGGCGGGTTTCTTCAACGCGTATCAAAGCGTTACCGACCTGCGGGCCATTGCCGTGAGTAATAACCATATTATAACCTTGCCCGAGTAACTCAATAATACTTTCCAGGCTGCGGCGCGTATTCACAAATTGCTGTGTAATATTCCCTTCTTCAAATTCACGGGTAATGGCATTGCCTCCAAGGGCGATAACAATGGTTTTCCTTTTCATATCCACTCCATAAATAAAAAAAGTTCCCGCCTTCGGATGGTGGGAACTTATAATATTTACTATTTTAAATGACTAAAACTTTTTTAAAACATCGCTTAAATCAGGTTTACCGATTTCCTGTAATTCATAGGTAACGCGTAAAGCGGGTTTATTAATGTTAATTAATTTACGCAAATCAATCGGCGTTCCGATTATTACTATATCGCAGTCTGTTTTATTAATTGTATCTTCAAGGTCTTTGATCTGCTTATCGCCGTAACCCATAGCCGGTAATAAAGTTCCAATATCAGGATACTTTTTGAATGTATCCGTGATTGTACCTACTGTGTACGGGCGAGGGTCTACTAATTCTGCAGCGCCGAATTTTTCAGCGGCTACAACGCCGGCTCCGTAAGCCATTTCGCCATGCGTTAAAGTAGGTCCGTCTTCTACAACTAAAACTCGTTTGCCTTTGATTTTTTCATAATCTTCAACATAGATCGGGGATGCGCCGTCAATAACAATTGCATTGGGATTTACTTCCTGAATGTTCTCACGGACAACAAGAATATCTTCGGAATCGGCGGAATCCATTTTATTAATTACTACTACATCAGCGGCGCGCAAATTGGCTTCACCCGGATAATAGAACAATTCATCGCCCGGACGATGCGGATCGACAACGGTAATCAGTAAATCGGTTTTATAAAAAGATAAATCATTATTACCGCCGTCCCATAAAATGATATCGGCTTCTTTTTCGGCTTCACGCAATATGGCTTCATAATCAACGCCGGAATAAATAACCGTACCGGACATGATATGCGGTTCATATTCTTCGCGTTCTTCAATAGTGCATTTATGTTTGTCTAAATCCGAAAGCTCGGCGAAACGCTGTACTTTTTGTTCTACTAAATTACCGTAGGGCATAGGGTGGCGGATAGCTACAACTTTTTTGCCGGCGTCTTGCAGTATTTTAGCGACTTTACGAGTAGTTTGACTTTTCCCGCAGCCGGTACGTACAGCGCAAACGGCGATAAGCGGTTTGGAGCTTTTAATTTGTGTATGTTTTGCGCCTAAAAATTTGAAATCAGCTCCGGCGGCATTGACAATTGCCGAACGGCTCATAACATAATCATAGGGCACATCGCTGTATGAAAAAACAACTTCATCTACATCAAACTTCTTGATCAGCTCAACTAATTCGGTTTCAGGGTAAATTTTTATTCCTTCCGGATATAAGCTGCCCGCTAATTCCGCAGGATATTTTCTGTCGTCAATATCAGGAATTTGAGTCGCGGTAAAAGCGATTACTTCGTATTGTTCATTATTACGAAAAAATGTATTGAAATTATGAAAATCGCGACCCGCGGCTCCCATAATAAGAATTTTTGTGCGTTCCATAGCGCCTCCTTAGTTATTGAATTAGATTTATTTTAATATTCAGTTATATAATCCTGTTAATTTAAAGATTGTATTGTTTTATGTATCGCGCTGCCGGGGTTAAACTTGCTGTTTTGGTTTTCCAAAAACGTGGGCTATCCCAATAAGATCATTAAGATCATTTTTAAAAACAATAACAAAAATATAAGGTTTTGAAAGAAGTAAAAAGGAATTGAGAATGTAACTTCTAATAATTCAAAATTATATTATTTACAATTGTAAAGTTTGTTTATTATTTCCCGCTTCTGATTTCCAAAACCGGATAATATATTATTTCCGGCAGCTAAACAGCTAAACAGCTAAAAATTTACAGAAATATAATTTAGCGTTAATATACTTTAAAATCAACACAAAGATTCAATTTTTAGTGATTGCTATCTTGATGTTATTAATGGGGTTATAGAATATATTTTATATATGCAAAAGAGTTTATAAATATACCGTTTCGGCATAACTTATTAATAATAAATAAATTATATTAGATTTATCTGTTTAAACCTACGGAAGGGCTGAAAAGTGATAATGTTATATTAACATAACAGTGAAGGGGTAAAATATTAAGATCCACCCCTAACCCCTCCCAAGAGGGGCATTGCTTATTCCCCTCTTGGGAGGGGTTAG